>NZ_JANODC010000127.1:0-3698 GCF_031412495.1 Rhizobacter sp.
CGCCGACCACTGCACCGCCTGCCACGGCGAGCGCGGCGAAGGCGTGGCTCGCGCCTACCCGCCGCTGGCCGGCAACCGCGCCGTGCTGATGACGCCCTCGGCGAACCTGGTCCACATCGTCCTGCGCGGCGGCTACCCGCCCTCGACGCCGGGCAACCCAAGGCCCTTCGGCATGCCGCCGTTCGCGACCGTGCTGAGCGACGCCGACGTCGCCGAGCTACTGACCTACCTGCGCGCGTCCTGGGGCAACCGGGCGCCGACGGTCACGACCCTGGAGGTGGGCCGCTATCGCAGCTCGAACGCGCGCTGAAGCGTCGCCGCGTGACGGTCAGAACGGGATGTCGTCGTCCATGTCGCTGAAGCCCGAGGTGGACTTCGCCGCCGGGCGGTTGGCGGCCGCCGCCGCCGGGCGCGCCGCCGGCGCCGAGCGTTCGTAGCCGCCGCCACCTTCTTCACCGCCGCCGCCGCCCATGCCTTCGCGGCCGCCGAGCATCTGCATCTCGTTGGCGATGATCTCGGTCGAGTACTTCTCGGCGCCGTCCTTGTCGGTCCACTTGCGCGTCTTCAGGCGGCCTTCGACGTACACCGAGCGGCCCTTCTTGAGGTACTCGCCGGCGATCTCGGCCAGCTTGTCGTTGAAGACGACGCGGTGCCACTCGGTCTCCTCGACCTTCTCGCCCGAGGTCTTGTCCTTCCAGTTGCGCGAGGTGGCGATGCTCACCGTGCACCAGGCGACGCCGTTCGGGTTGTAGCGGACCTCCGGGTCGCGGCCGAGGTTGCCGACGATGATGACCTTGTTGACTGACGCCATGGCGCGGCTCCTATCGCTGTTCGTGGGGGTTGCCGCGATTATCGGCGGCCTTTGCCGGCCGGCGCGTCCCGCATCGGGGTTCGCCCGTCCGGCGCCCCCCGGAGGCGGCGGTCCGGCGCGAGGGGAGCGCGTAGCATCTTCGGCTTGAACGCACGCACCGCCCCGGCGGCCTTTCCGGCCGACTTCCCCGCCGCCCCCGACACCCCGCGCGCCGTCCTCGCCGAGGTCTTCGGATACGAGACCTTCCGCGGCATCCAGGCCGACGTCGTCGAGCACGTCGCCGGCGGCGGCGATGCCCTGGTCCTGATGCCGACCGGCGCCGGCAAGAGCCTCTGCTTCCAGGTGCCGGCGATCGTCAGGCACCGCGGCGGCCACGGCGTGACGGTCGTCGTCAGCCCGCTGATCGCGCTGATGCAGGACCAGGTCGGCGCCCTCGAGGAGGCCGGCGTTCACGCCGCCTTCCTCAACTCGACGCTCGACGGCGCCGACGCCGCACGCATCGAGCGCGAGATGATGGCCGGGCGCTTGGTCCTGCTCTACGCCGCGCCGGAGCGCATCGCCACGCCGCGCATGCTGGCGCAGCTCGACTCGCTGCACGAGCGCGGCCTGCTGTCGCTGTTCGCGATCGACGAGGCGCACTGCGTCAGCCAGTGGGGGCACGATTTCCGCGAGGACTACCTGCGCCTGTCGGTGCTGCACGAGCGCTTCCCCGACGTGCCGCGCGTGGCCCTGACCGCGACCGCCGACACCCTGACCCGGGCCGACATCCTCGAGCGGCTCGACCTCGGCAGCGCCCGCGTCTTCATCAGCAGCTTCGACCGGCCGAACATCCGCTACGCGGTGGTCGAGAAGGGCGACGCCCGCACGCAGCTGCTGCGCTTCATCCGCGACGAGCACGAGGGCGACGCCGGCATCGTCTACTGCCAGTCGAGGAAGCGCGTCGACGAGACCGCCGCATGGCTGAGCGGCGAAGGCCTGACCGCCCTGCCGTACCACGCCGGCCTCGACGCACCGGTGCGCCAGCGCCACCAGAACCGCTTCCTGCGCGAGGAAGGCATCGTCATGGTCGCGACCATCGCCTTCGGCATGGGCATCGACAAGCCGGACGTCCGCTTCGTCGCCCACCTCGACCTGCCGAAGAACATCGAAGGCTATTACCAGGAGACGGGCCGGGCCGGCCGCGACGGGCTGCCGGCGAACGCCTGGATGGCGTACGGCCTCGCCGACGTGGTCAACCAACGGCGCATGATCGACGACAGCCCGGCGGGCGAGGAGTTCAAGCGCAACCAGCGCAGCAAGCTCGACGCCCTGCTGGCCCTGGCCGAGACGCACGAGTGCCGGCGCGTGCGCCTGCTCACCTACTTCGGGGAGCCGAGCGTGCCGTGCGGATCGCTGCAGAACGCCTGCGACAACTGCCGCGCCCCGCCGGCGACGTGGGACGCGACCGAGGCGGCGCGGATGGCGCTCTCCGGCGTCTACCGCTTCCAGCAGCAGGGCGGCCAGCGCTTCGGCGCCGTGCACCTCATCGACGTCCTGCGCGGCAAGGCGACCGAGAAGGTCGCGCAGTTCGGGCACGCAGGGCTCAGCACCTTCGGCGTCGGCGCGGCGATCCCGGAATCGCAGTGGCGCGCCGTGCTGCGCCAGCTGATCGCACTCGGCCACCTGCGCAGCGACGGCGAGTACAACACCCTGGCCCTGACCGAGACCTCACGCCAGGTGCTGCGCGCCGAGGTCGCCCTGCTGCTGCGCGAGGCCGCCCCGGCAGAGGGCCGTTCGGCGCGCGGCCGCGGCGGCCGCGCCGCGAAAGCCGGAAGCGGGGCGGGCAAGCCACCGCCGCGCGCCCTCGACGCCGCTGGGCTCGAGCGCTTCGCCGCCCTCAAGCTCTGGCGCGCCGAGATCGCGAAGGCTCACAACCTGCCCGCCTACGTCGTCTTCCACGACGCGGCCCTCGCCGAGATGGCCGAGCGCTGCCCCGACTCGCTGGACGCGCTGGCCGAAGTCGGCGGCGTCGGCACGCGCAAGCTCGAGGCCTATGGCGAGGAGATCCTGCGCGTCCTCGGCAGCCGCTGACGTTCACCCCGGCGGCGCCGCTGCGCCGTATACCTTTCATGGAGGCAGCCGCACAACCGCCATGGCCGTTCCCGAGCCAACCGACGACGCCCTGATGACCGCCTACGCCCGGGGCGACGCGGCGGCGTTCGAGCAGCTCTACGGCCGGCACCAGGCGGCGCTCTACCGCTTTGTGCGCCGCCTGCTCGGCACGGCCCTGTCGGCGCAGACCGACGAGGTCTTCCAGGACACGTGGCTGCGCGTCGTGCACGCGCGCGAGCGCTGGCAGCCGCAGGGCGCGACCTTCCGCACCTGGCTGTTCACGCTGGCCCATCACCGCGTCATCGACCTGCTGCGGCGCAGCGGCCGCGAGGTCTCGCTCGACGCCTTCGAGGGCGAGGGCGACGAGCCGTGGCAGCCCGAGGCTTCCTCGGCTTCAGCCTGGCAGCACTGGCCCGCGCCCGCCGCAGCCGCGCCGCAGGGCGACGAGCTCGCCTTCTGGCGCCGCGCCGGCGAAAAGCTGCTCGACTGCCTCGAGCAGCTGCCCCTGCCGCAGCGCAGCGCCTTCCTCCTCCACCACGACGACGGCCTGGCCCTCGACGAGGTCGCGCGCACGCTCGAGGTCGGCTTCGAGACGGCGAAGACACGGCTCCGCTACGCGATGAGCAAGCTGCGCACGTGCATGGGCGCCTACCTCGACCCGGTCCGGGGGCCGGCGCGATGAGCCCGCGCGATCGCGACCGGCCGGCCGGTCCGGGCGAACCCGGCGATGACGCCGGTGCACGCGCCGACGCCGACGCCGAGCGCGACGCCTGGCTGCGCGAGGCGCTGCGCCACG
>NZ_JANODC010000128.1:0-17258 GCF_031412495.1 Rhizobacter sp.
GCCGCATGAGCGGCGCCCGCTTCCACGTCGAGTCGGCCGCCTTCTGGGCGCCGACGCTGCCGGGCTGGGCCGCGGCGCGCGCGGCGTTGCGCGGCGAAGGTCCGCTCGCCGACCCGCCGGCGAAGCGGCCGGCACCGGAGATCCTCGCCCCGGCCGAGCACCAGGACGCAGTTGTTGCCGCCGAAGCCGAAAGAATTGCTGAGCGCGATGCGCACGTCGGCGCGCTGCGGCCGCAGCCGGATCTGCGGCCCGCAGGCGGTGTCGAGCTCGGCGGAATTGACGGTGCCGGGGAGCCAGCCCGTCTCCAGGGCGAGCAGGCTGGCGACCGCCTCGACGATGCCGGCCGCGCCCAGGGTATGGCCGGTGATGCCCTTGGTCGAGCTGGCGTGCGTGCGGGCCGGGAAGCGCCGGGCGACGAGCGCCGCCTCGACCTCGTCGTTCTTGGTGCTGGCCGTGCCGTGCAGGTTGACGTGGTCGACCTGGTCGGCGTCGAGGCCGGACCGAGCCAGCGCGTCCTCGAGCGCCCGTTCCGCGCCGAGCCCGTCGGGGTGCGGCGTCGACATGTGGTGCGCGTCGCTCGACTCGCCGTAGCCGAGCAGGTGCGGCGCGTCGGGGCCGCCGGCATCGACGCGCTCGAGCAGCGCGAAGCCGGCCGCCTCGCCGATGCTGATGCCGTCGCGGCCTGCATCGAAAGGCCGGCACGGCGCGGGCGAGACCAGCTGCAGCGCGTTGAAGCCGAACAGGACGCTGCCGCAGAGCGTGTCGACGCCGCCGACGATGGCCGCGTCGACGAGGCCCAGGCGCAGCATGCGCTCCGCGGTCGCGAACACCTTGGCGCTCGACGAGCAGGCCGTTGACACCGTCAGGCACGGCCCCTTCAGGCCGAGCGCCTCGTGCACGAAGTTGGCGAGCGAGTGCGGCGTGTGCACGAGCGGGTTGCGGTTGTCGGCCGGAAACCGGCCGTCGCCGTCCAGCGTGCGGTAGGCGTCTTCGGTGGCGCCGATGCTCGACGTCGAGGTGCCGAGCACGAGGGCGACGCGCGCCGCGCCGTGGCGCTCGCGCGCGGCGTGGGCGGCGTCGATGAAGCCGTCGGCGTTCAGGCCCATCCAGGCCAGGCGGTTGTTGCGGCAGTCCCAGGCGGCGAGCGCTGCCGGCAGGGCCGCCGACTCGACGCCGGCGACCCGGCCGATCCAGGTCGGCAGCGGCGTCGGCCCGAAGTCGTTCGGCGTCAGCGCGCTGCGGCTGTCCTGCAGGGCGGCGAGGAGGGCGGCGCGGCCGGTCCCGGCGGCCGTGGTGGCCGTGAAGGCGCTGATGCGGATGGGGGCGATGGGAAGCGGCACGGCAGACGGACGCAGACGGGGGACGAGACAAGCGACGCAGACGGTGCGCAGCGGGCGGCGGATTATCGGGGCTGGGTCGCGAAGGCGTCCGGAAGGGGCAAGGCCCTGCCACTCAGTCGGCGACGCGGGGGGCGACGACCCGCGTCACGACGACCCGGCCGAGGACCACGATCACCGCTGCCACTGCGACCAGGGCTGGACGAGGCCCGAGCCCGTGCAGCAAGGCGCCGAAGACGAGCGGGCCGAGGCCCTGGCCGAGGAAGAAGCCGCAGGCGAAGAGCGCCACCGCCGAGCCGCGCGCCGACGGCGCCAGCTCGGTCGCCTCGGTCTGCAGCGAGTTGTGCAGCATGTAGAAGCTCAGGCCGGCCAGGAACATCGCCGCTGCGGCGAGCGGCCACGACGGCGCGAAAGCCAGGGCGACGTAGGCCGCTGCTGCGGCCATGGAGCCGACCAGGCAGAGCCGGCGCATGCCGAGCCGGCGCAGCAGGACACGCACGCTGAGGGCGTAGAGCAGGCCGCCCATGCCGAAGGCGCCCAGCACCAGCCCGGATTCGGCGGCGATCGAGCTCGCCGAGGAGCGGGCCGTGGCCAGAAGCAGCTCGCCCATGTACGGGAAGAGGCCGTAGAAGAAGGCGCCTTCGACGGCGACGGCGCCGATAAGCCACAGCGACTTCGGGTTGGCGAGGACGCGGCCGTAGAGCGCGCCGATCGAGCCGCTCTCGGTGCGCGCGGCCTCGTCCCGCGCCGACATGCCGAGCCAGGCGATCGCCGTCGCCAGCGTGCCGAGGCCCGCGGCGACCAGAAGCGAGCTGCGCCAGCCGAAGGCGTCGTTGGCGAAGCCCGACACCACCGAGCCGAGCATCTGCCCGGAGATGATCGCGAACAGCATGCGGCCGATCATCACCTGGCGCTCGCTCATATCGTAGGTGTCGCCGAGGCCGGCGATGACGAGCGGGATCAGCCCGCCGGCGAAGATGCCGGCGCCGACGCGGGTGGCGAGGAGGATCTCGAAGCTCGGCGCGAACGCGCCGGCCGCGAGCATCAGCGCCAGCACGACGACGCAGACCTGGATGCAACGCACCTTGCCGAAGCGGTCGCCGAGCGGGCCGAGCAGCGGCTGGGCGAGCGCATACGGCAGCGCGTAGGCGGTGTTGAGCAGCGCCGCCGTCACCGGGCTGACGGCGAAGTGGCTGGCCACCGGCAGGACGATCGGGTCGATCGCCCGCAGCGCGAACCCGCTCGCGAATGCGCACGCGGCGAGGACGAGGAAGACCGGCACGACGGTCGCTAGCGTGCCGCCTCGCGCATGAGGGCCTCGATCTCGTCGGCGCGCACCGGCACGTCGCGGCTCATGAGCTCGCAGCCGGTGGCCGTGACGAGCGCGTCGTCCTCGATGCGGATGCCGATGTTCCAGTAACGCTCGGGGACGTTTTCGGCCGGCCGCACGTAGAGGCCGGGCTCGATCGTCACGACCATGCCCGGCTCGAGCTTGCGCGACGGCTTCTTGACGACGCGGCCGCCCTGCCAGTCGGGCTGCTCGACCGGGGCCTCGTCGGCCTGGGTGTAGTCGCCGACGTCGTGGACGTCGCGGCCGAGCCAGTGCCCGGTGCCGTGCATGTAGAAGGCGCGGTAGGCGGCCGACTCGATCACGGCGTCGACGTCGCCGGCCGTGTCGCGGTCGAGCAGGCCGGTGTCGAGCATGCCCTGGGCGAGGACGCGGACCGCCGCCGCGTGCGCATCGCGATGCCGCGCGCCCGGCCTCGTCGCGGCGATGGCCGCCCGCTGCGCCGCCTCGACGATCTCGTAGAGCTCGCGCTGCGCCGGCGTGAAGCGGCCGTCGGCGGGGAAGGTGCGGGTGACGTCGCTGGCGTAGCCGTCGAGCTCGCAGCCGGCGTCGATCAAGCACAGCTCGCCAGCGCGCAGCCGCGTCGCCCCCGGCGTGTAGTGGAGGACGCAGGCGTTGGCGCCGGCGGCCACGATCGAGGTGTAGGCCGGGCCGTCGGCGCCATGGCGGCGGAACTCGTGCAGCAGCTCGGCCTCGATCTCGTACTCGGCGATGCCGTCGGCCGCGCCGGCGGCAAAGCGGCCGGCGCAGAAGCGCATCACCCGGGCGTGCGCGCCGGCACTGATCGCCGCGGCGCGGCGCATGGTGGCGATCTCGGCATCGTCCTTGACGAGGCGCAGCTCGGCGAGCAGCGGCGCCAGGTCGTGCTGCGTCCGCGGCGCCTCGATGCCGCGCCGCTCGCCGGCGCGCAGCTTGTCCAGCCAGGCTTCGACCTGCACGCCGAGGCCGGGCGTGCCGAACGGCCACCAGACCGCGGGCCGGCGGGCGAGGAGCTCGAGGACGGTGTCGTCGAGCTGCTCGACCGGCACCGCTGCACCGACGCCGAGGGCCGCCGGCGCGGCGTCCGGGCCGAGGCGAAAGCCGTCCCAGATCTCGCGCTCCGGGTCCTTCGAACGGCAGAGCAGGGTCGAGCGGCCGTCGCTGTCCAGCAGCAGCCAGGCGCCGGGCTCGGCGAAGCCGGTCAGGTGGTGGAAGTCGCTGCCGTGCCGGTACGGATGGTCGCTGTCGCCGTTGCGCGTGCGCTCGGGCGCGGTCGGCAGCACGGCCGCGCCGCCGCCGGCACGCCGCATGGCGTCGGCGATGCGGGCGCGTCGGCGGGCGAACGGTCGGGAGTCCATCCGCACGACTGTAGCGGCGGGCGGAGGGGCCGGTTTTTGGCTACCCTCGCCGGCTCCCGCCAGATCACCGCCAAGGATCGCCCATGTCCATGCCCTACCGACGCCTCGGCCCGAGCGGCCTCCAGGTCAGCGCCCTCTCGCTCGGCTCCTGGGTCACGTACCACACCCAGGTGGATGTCGCCGCGGCGCGCGAGATGCTCGCCGCCGCCATGGACGCCGGCGTCAACTTCTTCGACAACGCCGAGGTCTACGCGCAGGGCCAGAGCGAAGTCGTCATGGGCGAGGCGATCCGGGCCCTGAAGTGGCCGCGCCTGAACTACATCGTCTCGACCAAGTTCTTCTGGGGCCTGGGCCGCAGCGAGGGCAACCCGGTCAATCGCATCGACACGCTCAACCGCAAGTACCTGATGCAGGCCGTCGACGGCTCGCTCAGGCGCATGGGCCTCGACTTCATCGACCTCGTCTTCTGCCACCGGCCGGACCCGCACACGCCGATCGAGGAGACGGTGCGGGCGATGAGCGACATGATCACGCAGGGCAAGGCGCTGTACTGGGGCACCAGCGAGTGGAGCGCCGCCGACATCCGCGCCGCCTGGGACATCGCCGACCGCCACCACCTGCACAAGCCGGTGATGGAGCAGCCGCAGTACCACCTGCTGCACAGGAAGCGCGTCGAGGTCGAGTACGCGCGCCTCTACGAGGACATCGGCCTCGGCCTCACCACGTGGAGCCCGCTCGCCAGCGGCCTGCTCACGGGCAAGTACAAGGCCGGCGTTCCGGCCGGCAGCCGCGGCGCGCTCGAGAACATGGGCTTCCTCGTCAAGGGCCTCACCGACGCGACGAAGAATGCCGCCGTCGGCAAGCTGGAGGCGATCGCCGCCGACTTGGGCGGCACCGTCGCCCAGCTGGCGATCGCCTGGGTCGCGAACAACCCGCGCGTCTCGACCGTCATCACCGGCGCCTCGAACCTGGGCCAGCTGCGCAGCAACCTGGACGCCATCGAGCTGCTGCCGAAGCTCACCCCGGAGGTGCTGGCACGCATCGACGAGATCGCCTTGCCGCTCTCGGCCTGACCCGACGCATCGCGCCATGAGCTTCAAGCTGACCTATTCGACGATGTTCGACCCGCCGCCGGAGCTGCACAGCCGCTTCGACGCGGCGCTGGAGCAGGTGCGCGCCTCGCTGGGCGCCGAGCACCCGATGCTGATCGGCGGCTCCGACGAGCGTGCCGGCGCGCAGTTCGAGCTGCGCTCGCCGGCCGACACCCGCGTGCTGCTCGGCCGCTTCCAGACCGGCGAGCGCGCGCATGCCGATGCCGCGGTCGAAGCGGCGCGGCGGGCGTTCCCGGACTGGTCGCGCCGCCCCTGGCGCGAACGCGTGGCGCTGCTGCGGCGGGCGGTGCAGCACATCGAGGATCGCGTCTACGAGATCGGCGCGGCACTCGCGCTCGAGGTCGGCAAGAACCGCATGGAGGCGCTCGGCGAGGCGCAGGAGACGGCCGACCTGATCGCCTACGCGTGCGACCAGATGGAGGCCCACGACGGCTACGAAAGGGCGATGGCCGCCGACCCGCTGCCCGGCTTTGTCTCGACCAACCGCAGCGTGCTGAAGCCGCACGGCGTGTGGCTCGTCGTCTCGCCGTTCAACTTCCCGTTCGCGCTCTCGGGCGGGCCGGCCGGGGCGGCGCTCGTCACCGGCAACACGGTGGTGTTCAAGGCCGCGACGGCCACCCCGTGGAGCGGCCGCCTGCTCGCGCTCGCCCTGCGCGACGCCGGCATCCCGGCCGGCGTCTTCAACTTCGTGAGCGGTCCCGGCTCCACGCTCGGGCAGGCCTTGATCGAGCACCCGGGCATCGCCGGCGTGACCTTCACCGGCAGCTTCGAGATCGGCATGCACCTGCACCGCACGATCGCCGCCGGCCGCTGGCCGCGGCCGTGCATCGCCGAGATGGGCGGCAAGAACGCGGCGATCGTCTCGGCGCGCGGCCACATCGACGACGCGGCGACCGGCGTCATGCGCTCGGCCTTCGGCCTGTCGGGCCAGAAGTGCTCGGCGTGCTCGCGCGTCTATGTCGAGCGCGCGGTGTTCGACGACTTCGTCTCGGCGCTCTGCGCGGCAACGGCGACGATCGCGATCGGCGATACGACGCGGCGCGAGAACTGGATGGGGCCGGTGATCGACGCGGCGGCGGTCGCGCGCTGCGAGGACGCCGCGGCGACGGTGCGCGGCCTGGGCAGCGACAGCGCGCTCCTCGCCGGTGGCGCCCGGCTCGACGGTCCGGCCTTCGCGCACGGCCACTTCGTCCAGCCGACGATCGCGCGCGTCGCCGCCGACCATCCGCTCTGGCAGCGCGAGCTGTTCGCGCCCTTCGTGCTGGTCGCACCGGTCGACGATCTCGACGAGGCGCTGGCCCGAGCGAACGACAGCGACTACGGCCTGACGGCGGGCTTCTACGGATCGGCGGAGGAGACCGAGCGCTTCTTCGAGCGCATCGAGGCCGGTGTGTGCTACGCCAACCGGCCGCAGGGCGCGACGACGGGGGCCTGGCCCGGCTACCAGCCGTTCGGTGGCTGGAAGGGCTCGGGCTCGACCGGCAAGGGCGGCGGATCGCTCTACTACCTGCCGCAGTACCTGCGCGAGCAGTCGCAGACCCGGGTCCAACGCGCCTGAGCCGCGCGGATCAGCGACGGTCCGCGGCCGCGGCGTTCAGCGCCTCGAGCTGCGCCGGCGTGCCGACGTTGTCCCAGCGGCCGCGGTAGATCTCGGCGCCGATGTGCCGCTCGCGCATGCCGGCGTAGAGCAGCGGGCCGAGGGCGGCACGCGTGCCTGGAACGATGCCCTTGAACATCTCGGCGCGTGCCAGGGCGAGATTGGCGTAGGTCCAGCGCTGCCCGTCGGAGCCGGTGCCTTCGGCCAGGCCCAGGCCGTCGGCGTCGAGCCCGAAATCGCCGCGCTCGTGGAAGCTCGGATTGGCGACGAGCCACAGGTGCGCCAGCCGGCCGCTGGCGAGGAAACGCTGCGCGTCGGCCGCGGCGAAGCGGAAGTCCGGCGCATACACGTCGGCCGAGACGATCCAGAACGTTTCGCCGAGGAGCGGCAGGGCCTTGGCGATGCCGCCCGCCGTCTCGAGCGCGCCGCCGTGGTCGCGGCCCTCGAGCGAGTACGCCAGGCGCACGCCGAAGCGCGAGCCGTCGCCGAGCGCGGCGACGATGCGCTCCTCGAGCCAGGCGGTGTTGACGACGATCTCGGTCACGCCGGCACGCGCCAGCGCCTCGACGTGCCATTCGATCAGGGGCTTGCCGTACATCGGCAGCAGCGGCTTCGGGCAGGTGTCCGACAGCGGCCGCATGCGCTCGCCGCGCCCGGCGGCCAGGATGATCGCCGTCGTCGTCATGCCGGCGGCAGAGGCTCGCGGCCGCGCTCGAGCGCGTGGCGCTCGACCGTCGCCGGCGCGAAGGCCTCGACGAGCGCGCCGAGCAGCGTCTCGGCGCGCGCCGAGTTGTCGGCGCCGAGGTTGCAGACGTACACATCGAGCGTCGCCGCGCCCAGCTCGGGCCAGGTGTGGACGGCGAGGTGCGATTCGGCGAGCAGGATCACGCCGGTGATGCCGGGCGGTGCTTCATGGCCGGGCTGCGCCGCGGCCGGGAAGCGGTGGAACAGCTCGCCGACGGGGCTGAGGCCGGCCCGCTCGACGGCAGCAAGGCAGGCTTCGCGCAGCGCATCGGTGCCGACCATCACCGGCCGATCGGCGGCGCAGCCGCGCAGGTCAGCGGTGAGGTGAAGGCCGTGCACGCGCGGATTATCGGGGCCGCTGTCGCGACGCCCGGGCCGCAGCGCCGGCCGATGCCCGGGTCGGTCGGCGCCTGCACCCCGACCTCTAAAATGGCCGGCTCCCCTTCCCTGCCGCACCTCATGACCGCGACCTTCGCCCCCGACCAGCAGATCGCGGACCGGCGGGACCCCCCCACCGACCCGTCGGTGCTCATGGCCAACGCCATCCGGGCACTCTCCATGGACGCGGTGCAGCAGGCCAATTCCGGCCATCCCGGCGCACCCATGGGCATGGCCGAGATCGCCGTCGCCCTCTGGGGCCGGCACCTGCGCCACAACCCGTCCAACCCGGCCTGGCCGGGCCGCGACCGCTTCGTGCTGTCGAACGGGCACGGCTCGATGCTGCTCTACTCGCTGCTGCACCTGACCGGCTACGACCTCGCCGTCTCGGAGCTGCGCAACTTCCGCCAGCTGCACAGCCAGACGCCCGGCCACCCCGAGGTGGGCGTGACGCCCGGCGTCGAGACCACCACCGGGCCGCTCGGCCAGGGTCTGGCCAACGCCGTGGGCATGGCGCTGGCGGAAAAGCTGCTTGCGTCCGAGTTCAACCGGCCCGGCCACGCTGTCGTCGACCATCGCACCTATGTCTTTGTCGGCGACGGCTGCCTGATGGAAGGGATCAGCCACGAGGCCTGCGCGCTCGCCGGCGTCTGGAAGCTCGACAAGCTGGTCGTGATTTACGACGACAACGGCATCTCCATCGACGGCGCGGTCGCGCCCTGGTTCATGGACGACACGCCGAGGCGCTTCGAGGCCTACGGCTGGAACGTGATCGCCGGCGTCGACGGCCACGATGTCGAGGCGGTCGACGCCGCCATCGCCCAGGCGCAGCGGTGCACCGGCAAGCCCACCCTCGTCTGCTGCAAGACCACGATCGGCAAGGGCGCGCCGACCCGCGCCGGCACCGCCAAGGCACACGGCGAGGCGCTCGGCGCCGACGAGGTGAAGGCGACGCGCGAGGCGCTCGGCTGGCACCATGCCGCCTTCGTCGTTCCCGACGAGGCCTATGCGCAGTGGGATGCGACGGCGCGCGGCCGCGCCGACGAGGCGGCCTGGCGCAAGCGCCTCGACGCCTATGCCAAGGCGTTCCCGGAGCTCGCCGCCGAGTACGCGCGGCGCAGCGCCGGCGAGCTGCCCGCGGGCTGGCGCGGCACGGTCGACGAGGCGGCAGCGCTCGCCCACGCCAAGGCCGAGACGGTGGCCAGCCGCAAGGCGAGCCAGCTCGCCCTCGAAGTCTTCACGAAGAAGCTGCCGGAGCTGCTCGGCGGCAGCGCCGACCTCACCGGATCGAACTTCACCAACACCAGCCACACGGCGCCGCTGCGTTTCGGCGACGACGGCGCGGTGCGCGTCGACGCGGCCGGCCGCGGCGGCCGCCACATCCACTACGGCGTGCGCGAGTTCGGCATGGCGGCGGTCATGAACGGCCTGGCCCTGCACGGCGGCTTCATCCCCTACGGCGGCACCTTCCTCACCTTCAGCGACTACAGCCGCAACGCCATCCGCATGGCGGCGCTGATGAAGCTGCGCCTGGTCCACGTCTTCACCCACGACTCGATCGGCCTCGGCGAGGACGGTCCCACGCACCAGTCGATCGAGCACGCGGCGTCGCTGCGCCTGATCCCCCACCTCGACGTCTGGCGGCCGTGCGACACGCTGGAGACGGTCGTCGCCTGGGCCGCGGCGATCGAAAGCCGCGAGCGCCCCACCGCCCTGCTGCTGTCGCGGCACAACCTGCCGTACGCGCCCAAGCCCGGCTTCGACGCCACCCACCCCGGGGCGACGGTCGAGGAAATCGGCAAGGGCGCCTACGTGCTGGCCGAGCCGGGCGAGGTCGGCGCTGCGGGCAGGCTGCAGGCGGTGCTGATCGCCACCGGCTCCGAGGTGACGCTGGCGCTGCAGGCGCAGGAAGCGCTGGCCCGGCCGGAGAACGGCCGGCTGGCGGTGCGCGTCGTCTCGATGCCGTCGACCACCGTCTTCGACCGTCAGCCGGCGGCGTGGAAGAACGCCGTGCTGCCGCCCGGCGTGCCGCGCATCGCCATCGAGATGGGCGCCACCGACGGCTGGTGGAAGTACGGCTGCGCCGCCGTGGTCGGCATCGACCGCTTCGGCGAGTCGGCGCCGGCGCCCGTCCTCTTCAAGCACTTCGGCTTCACGGTCGATAACGTGGTCGCGACCGTGCGAACGGCGCTGGCCGCACGCTGATTTCAGCCTTCCAGGAGACTCTCATGACCATCAAGATCGGCATCAACGGATTCGGCCGCATCGGCCGCATGGTGTTCCGCGCCGCCGTCCAGAACTTCGACGAGATCGAGGTCGTCGCCATCAACGACCTGCTGGAGCCCGAGTACCTGGCCTACATGCTGCAGTACGACTCGGTGCACGGCCGCTTCAAGGGCTCCATCGCGGTCGACGGCAACACCCTCATCGTCAACGGCAGGAACATCCGCCTGACGCAGGAGCGCGATCCGGCGAGCCTGAAGTGGGGCGCGGCCGGCGCCGACGTGGTAGTCGAGGCGACGGGCCTTTTCCTGACCAAGGAAACGGCGCAAAAGCACATCGATGCCGGCGCGCGCAAGGTGATCCTGTCGGCGCCGTCGAAGGACGACACGCCGATGTTCGTCTACGGCGTCAACGACAAGAGCTACAAGGGCGAGGCGATCGTCTCCAACGCGTCATGCACCACCAACTGCCTGGCGCCCGTGGCCAAGGTGCTCAACGACAAGTGGGGCATCAAGCGCGGCCTGATGACCACCGTGCATGCCACCACGGCGACGCAGAAGACGGTCGACGGCCCGAGCGGCAAGGACTGGCGCGGCGGCCGCGGCATCCTCGAGAACATCATCCCGTCGTCGACCGGTGCGGCGAAGGCGGTCGGCGTCGTCATTCCCGAGCTCAACAAGAAGCTCACCGGCATGTCGTTCCGCGTCCCGACCTCGGACGTCTCGGTGATCGATCTCACCGTCGAGCTCGTCAGGGAGGCGAGCTACCAGGAGATCTGCGCCGAGATGAAGGCGCAGTCCGAAGGCGCGATGAAGGGCGTGCTCGGCTACACCGAGGACAAAGTCGTCTCGACCGACTTCCGCGGCGAGCCTATGACCTCGGTCTTCGACGCCGATGCCGGCATCGCCCTCGACAGCACCTTCGTCAAGGTCGTCGCCTGGTACGACAACGAATGGGGCTACTCGAACAAGGTGCTCGAGATGGTGCGCGTGATCGCCCGGTAGGCCCGATTCAGCGCCAGCGGCCGCCGCGGTGGCCGCCGTGATGGCCGTGATGGCGATGGCCGCCGTGCCAGCGGTTGCCCAGCATGTAGCCGATGCCGAGGCCGATCACCGCCGGTGCGACGTAGCGCACGGGCGAGTCGTAGTACACCGGCGCCGGCGCATAGGTCTGCGGCGCCTGCTCGTAGTAGCCGATCGTCGCCGGCTCGACGTAGCGCGGCGGCTCGACGTAGCGGGGCGGCTCGACGTACCTCGGCGTGTCCGCATACGCCGGCGGGACGGCGGTGCCGGAGCGCGGCCGGCCGTAGCGGTCGTCGGCCGCCGGCCGCACGTCGATCGCGAGATGCGCGCCCGGGTCGCGGTCGAGGCGGGTGCTGTAGCGCTGGCCATTGAACTCGTAGACGACGTCGTAGCCGGCGACGCGCTGCTCGTGGGCCTGGACCGTGCGGCACTGGCGCGACGCCACGACGGTGCCGGGGTGGTTGCTCATCTCGGCGTGGTTGCCGAGGGCGGCGCCGCCGACGGCGCCGAGCCCGGTCGCTGCAGCGCGGCCCATGCCGTGCCCGAACTGGTTGCCGACCACGCCGCCGACGATCGCGCCGATCAGCGCGCCGGCGCCGGACGGCTGGGGCGCAGCAAGGCGCTGCACGTCGGCACACTCCTGCCGCGGCACGCTGAGCGACTGGAGCACGGGGGTCGAGGAAATCACCGTGGCGTAGTCGGCAGCGCGTGCGGCGACCATCCCGCCGGCAAGGCCTGTCGCGATGGCGGCGCAGGCCGTTGTCTTCAGAAGCTTCATGTTCTTCCTCGTTCGTGCGCGTGGCGCCGGTCAGTCATGGACCCGTGCCGGCGTATGGAGTTCGCCCGTAGCAGACGCATTGATACCGCAGGTCGCCGACAATTCGCGTCAACTTGACATTTCTTTGCGCCGCAGAAGGCTTTCGACGCCCGGCGACGTGCGGTATTTGGCGGGCCCGTCGGGAGGCTCCGTAAGCCTTGGTAAAGGTCCCGGATACCGCCTGGCGCGACCCCTAAACTGATTTTCATGAGCTTTGCGATCCGAAGCGGGATGCTCGCGTCCCTGACCGCGAGCGGCCTCGTCTCGGGGATCTCGCTCGCCGCCTGCGCCGGCGCCGGGCCGGGGCCCGGGACCCCCGCCGTCGACCTGCGCGTGCTGGTCCGCCTGGTGCAACCGTCCGCCGATGCCGCCGCCATCAGCGCTGCCGCGTCGCAGCAGGCGCGGGTGCCCGTGACCTACGCGGCTGCCGCCAGCCCGACCTTGCACGCCCTGGCCCTGCACTGCCAGAGCGCTGCCCAGTGCGAGACCGCGATCGGGCGCCTGCGCAGCGCCGGCGGCGTCTATGCGGCGGTGGAGATCGAAGGCCGCAAGAAGGCGACCCCGTGAGCGTGGGACCGACGAACACAGCAGCTCGCGCGCGAGCCCAACGACCTGGAGAACGATCGATGCAGGCAGCACGCCCTCTGATTCGCGCGGGGGTGCTTGCCACGGCCCTCTTCGCCCCCTTCGCGCTGCAGGCGCCGCTGGCCCAATCGGTGCCTTCGGCTGCCGCGCACGCCCGCGTGATCGTCAAGTACCGCGAAGGCTCGACGCTGACCCAGGCGCAGGCGCTGTCGCCCGCGGCCCAGCACACGATGCGCGCCCAAGCGCTCGGCCGGCGCATCGGCATGCAGCTCGAATCGGGTCGCGGCCTGAGCGAGCGCTCGCAGGTGGTCGTCGCCCGCGGCATGACCTCTGCGCAGCTGGCGGCGCGGATCGGCGCCGAGCGCGACGTCGAGTACGCCGTCGCCGATGAGCGCAAGTACATCGTCGCCGTGCCGAACGACCCGCTCTACGTCAGCCGCGCCATTTCCGGAATGACCGGCGGCCCCGACGTCGGCCAGTGGTACCTGAAGCCGCCCGGCGCCGCCGGCACCGCGGCCCGGACCGCGCCATCGGCCATCAATGCCGAGCAGGCGTGGGACCTGACCACCGGCAGCGCCAGCATCGTCGTCGCCGTCCTCGACACCGGCCTTCGCTTCGACCACCCCGACCTGCAGGGCGGCAACGTCCTGCCGGGCTACGACATGGTCAGCGCCGACGACGCCCTCGGCACCGACTTCCGCACCGCGAACGACGGCAACGGCCGCGACGCCGACGCCAGCGATCCGGGCGACTTCGTCACCTCGGCCGAAGCCAGCGACGGCACCAGCCCGCTGTTCCAGTGCCGGGTCGAGTCGAGCTCCTGGCACGGCACGCAGACACTCGGCCTGATCGGCGCCACGACGAACAACGGGGTCGGCATCGCCGGCCTCGGTCGCTCGGTCCGGGTCATGCCGGTCCGCGTGCTCGGCAAGTGCGGCGGCTACGACTCGGACATCCTGGCCGGCATGCGCTGGGCCGCCGGCCTCAACGTGCCCGGCCTGCCCGCCAACCCGAACCCGGCCAGGGTCGTCAACCTGAGCCTCGGCGGCACCGGCTCCTGCAATGCCGCCTACGCCACCGAGACGGCCAACCTGAACGCTGCCGGCGTCGTCGTCGTGGCGTCGGCCGGCAACAGTGCCGGGCACGCCGTCAACACGCCTGCCAACTGCGCCGGCGTCATCGCCGTCGCCGGGATCCGCCACCTCGGCACCAAGGTCGGCTTCTCCGACCTGGGGCCGCAGATCGCCATCAGCGCCCCGGGCGGCAACTGCGTCAACATCGGCAACAACGAGCCCTGCCTGTACCCGATGGTCACGACGACCAACGCCGGCACGACCACGCCAGTCGCCGGTGGCATCTATTCCGACGCCTTCGTGGCATCGCTGGGCACCAGCTTCGCCTCGCCGCTCGTCGCCGGGACGGCGGCGTTGATGCTGTCGGTCCAGCCGGGGCTCACGCCGGCCGAGGTGAAGGGCAAGCTGCAGGCGACGGCCCGGCCGTTCCCCACTGCAGCCGTCGACGAAGGCGGCGCGGCCGTGCCGATGTGCACGGCACCGAACGGCGCCGACCAGCTGCAGTGCGTCTGCACCACCGGTCTCTGCGGCGCCGGCATGCTCGACGTGCGTGCCGCTGTCCTCGCCACCATGAGCGTGCAGGCGCGGATCAGCATCGACACCGCCGCGCCCACCGCCGGCAGCCCGGTCGTCCTCAGCTCGAGCTCGCTGGTCGGCAACGGCCGCAGCATCAGCACCTACCAGTGGACCCTCGTCGACGGCGGCGGCATCGTCACCGCCTTCGCTGGCGCAGCCAACGCCAGTACGGTCACGCTGCTGCCGACCGGCGCCGGCACCTTCAGCGTCAGGCTGACGACGACCGACGACGTCGGCGTCGCCTCGACCGCGACACAGAGCGTCAGCGTCGCCGCCGTGCCGGTCGCGAACGCGGTCCCTGCGGACAGCGGCGGCGGCGGCGCGCTCGGTGCCGAGTGGCTGCTGCTCCTTTTCGCCGCGACCCTGGCCCTCGCAGCCGCCGACCGCGCCGAGCGGCGGCGGACGGCGCGGCTCAGCGCGGCCGCGCCGGGTCCGGACAGGGGCTGAAGCCGCGCCCGTTCGGGTCGAGGCGGAGCGACGTCAACCGGGCCACCAGCGCCGGGTCGGCGGCGGCAACCCGGTACATCAGGGTCGTGACCAGGGCCGAGCCGACGGTGTTGTCGCTGCGAACCGCGGCCCAGCTTCCCGGAGGCAGGGCGGCGCGCAGGATGCCCTCGACGTTGACGGCGTCGACCGTCACGAACGGCCCGGCCTCGTAGCAGCCGGTCGGCTCGGTCGGCGCGACGCCGGCCGGCGGCGCCGGCCACAGGGTGATCGACTCCGGCCGCACCTGGCTGCCGAGCCGCTCCGGTTCACGGTCGCCCAGCGCGCGTAGGCCAGGGACGGCGTCGAACCAGCCGTGGCTGAAGGCGAAGAACAGCAGGTTCGCGGCGACGAGCACCAGCAACGCCGCTCTCAGCACGTCGAGCCTGCCGCTTGCCGTGACCGCGACGCGTCGCCCGAGCCGCCGACGAGGCGGACGCGAACCTCGCCGCTGCCTACCAAAACGAGTCCCCTCCGGCCCTCGAGCAGCAGTTCGCCTCGGTCTGAGACGCCGGCGGCGATGCCCTCCACCGGCCCGCGCGGTCCGCGTGCAACGACGCACCGGCCGCGCAGCAGATCGCGCCTCGCGAAGGCGGCCGCGAAGGCCGCCAGGCCATCGGCCTCGAAGCGCTCGAGGGCGGCGGCGAGCGGCGCGACGATGCGGCCGAGCGCCGCATCGGGCGTCGCCGCGGGCTCGATCTCGGCCCAGCAGGCCGATCCGGAGGGCGTGTCGGCGACCGCCTGCGGCAGGACGTTGACTCCGACCCCGATGACGGCCACGCGCGTCGCGCCGAGCGGCGCCGTCTCGATCAGCACGCCGGCGAGCTTGCGCCCCGGCATGGACTCGGAGCCGGCCGCATCGTCGAGAAGCCAGAGGTCGTTGGGCCACTTCAAGCCGAGGCGGGCCGGCCCTGCCGCGGCATCGAGGCTGTCCGCGAGCACGGTGCCGACCGCGAGCGACAGGCCTGACAGGTCGCGGCGGGCGAACGGCCAGGCGAGCGAGAACGTCAGCGACGCGCCGGGCGTGGCATGCCAGGTCCGGCCGTGCCGGCCGCGCCCGGCCGATTGCCGGTCGGCGACGAGGACGAGGGGGACGAGGCGGTCTGCGCCGGCAGCGGCGAGGGCGCGGATCCGCTCGAGCAGGTCGCTGTTCGTCGACCCGGTCTCGGCGACACGCTCGATCGCGAGACCGGACCCCCTGCTCATCGCCGCCTGGAAGCCAGCATCGTGCCCCGGCACTGCGGCGCGCCGCAGCGGCACGCGAACATCTTCTTCACCTTCTCGGTCATCCGGCCTTCGAGGATCAGGCCGTAGTCGTAGTTCAGCTCCTCCCCGGGGGCGATGTCGCGCAGCGCGTTGATGAAGACCCGGCCCTCGACCTCGTCGGCTTCGCAGTTCGGCCCGCACGAGTGGTTGATCCACTTCGCCGAGTTGCCGTGGTCGTTGCCGTCGATGACGCGCTTGTCGTCGATGTGGAAGAAGAAGGTGTGGTTCGGATCGGCCGGGTCGTGCGGGTGCGCGCGCTGCGCCTGCCTCCAGGTGATTACCTTCCCGGTGTACTCGATGATCCGCTCGCCTTCGAGGATAGGCACCCGGGCGAAGACACCCTTGCCGTGGATGCCCGAGCGACGCACCTGGATGCGCCTGCCTCGCCCTGGGGCGGAGGCGGGGGACGTGTCGGTTTCAGGGGCTTGCAGCGCGTCGGATTTCTTTGGGTACATTGAATTCATGGGTGCGCGCGCGGGTGCGTGCGCGCGAGAAGCCGGGATTGTAGGTACGCCCGGCACCCGCGGAGCCAACGAAAAGACGAATGAGCAAATCACTGATCATTGCGGAGAAGCCATCGGTCGCGCAGGACATCGTGCGCGCGCTGACGCCGGTCGCCGGGAAGTTCGACAAGCACGACGAGTACTTCGAGTCGGAGGGCTACATCGTCACCTCGGCCGTCGGCCACCTGCTCGAGATCCGGGCGCCGGAGGAGTTCGACGTCAAGCGCGGCAAGTGGAGCTTCGCCAACCTGCCGATCATTCCGCCGCACTTCGACCTCGCCCCGCTCGACAAGACGAAGTCGAGGCTGAACGCGATCGTCCGGCTGGCCAAGCGCAAGGACGTCGGCGAGCTCATCAACGCCTGCGACGCGGGCCGGGAAGGCGAGCTGATCTTCCGCCTGATCCAGCAGCACGCGAAGTCGAAGCACCCGGTCAAGCGGCTGTGGCTGCAGAGCATGACGCCGGCGGCGATCCGCGACGGCTTCGAGCACCTGCGCTCGGACCAAGAACTGCGCGGCCTGGCCGAGGCGGCGCGCAGCCGCTCCGAGGCCGACTGGCTGGTCGGCATCAACGGCACGCGGGCGATGACGGCCTTCAACTCGCGCGAGGGCGGCTTCTTCCTGACCACCGTCGGCCGGGTGCAGACGCCGACGCTGTCCATCATGGTCGAGCGCGAGGAGCAGATCCGCCGCCACGTGTCGCGCGACTACTGGGAAGTGCGCGCGACCTTCGCGGTCGGCGCCGGCGAGTCCGAGGGCAAGTGGTTCGACCCGAAGTGGAAGAAGAACCCTGACGACGCCGAGTTGCGCGCCGACCGACTCTGGACCGAGGCCGACGCCAAGGCCATCGCCCAGGCC
>NZ_JANODC010000129.1:0-19136 GCF_031412495.1 Rhizobacter sp.
CGGGTAGAGCAGCGCCGCCATGATCGCCTGGGGCAGGCCGGCGCCCATCGTCGCCAGCGCGTTGTCGAGCAGGAGCGTGTTGGCCTCGCGCGTGCGGTAGTTGCGTGCGAACCAGATCTTGTACATGCCGTTGTCGAGGGCGACGATGCCGTCGGCCGGCATCACCTGGCGCACGTCGTGCACGATGCGCTGCGGCGTCCAGCGGTCTTCGGTCGCGCGGTCGGCCAGGTGGGCCAGGATGCGCTCGCGGAGCGGCAGCAGCGCGCCGGCATGGGGCAGGCGGCCTTCGAGCCGGTCGGCGAGCAGGGACAGCGAGCGCCCTATGTCCCCGACCACTTCAGCGTGGGGGAAGTAGACCTGCTCGACGGTCGCGGACTGGTAGGCCACGTGGATCACCAGCGGGTCGTCGTCGTCCATGATGAAGGGCGGCTTCTCGCTCGTGTCGTGGCCGATGGCGACGATCAGGTCGGCCTGCTCGATGGCGTCGTGCACGTAGTCGCGCTCGGACAACGCGGCCGTGCCCATGTAGAGCTCGGTGCCGCCGGGCACCGTGCCCTTGCCCATCTGCGTCGTGAAGTAGGGGATGCGCGTGCGCAGGACGAACTGCGCCAGGTCGGCGGTGGCCCGGGGCCTGGAGGCGGCCGCACCGAGCATGATCAGCGGCCGGCGGGCGGCGACGAGCATCGCCGCGGCGCGGTCGAGCATCTCGGCACTGGCGAGCGGCAGCTCGAGCGGATGCGGCGGCACCATGCGCGCGCCTTCGCAGGCCTCGCCGGCGATGTCTTCCGGCAGCTCCAGCAGAACGGGCCCCGGCCGTTCCTCCCGGGCCACGCGAAAGGCCTCGCGCACGAGCGTCGGGATCGTTGCCGTGGAGACGATCTGGTGCGCCAGCTTGGTCAGCGGCTTCATGGCGGCGACGATGTCGACGATCTGGAACCGGGCCTGGCGCGAGGTCAGGATGCCCTTCTGGCCGGTGATCATCACCATCGGCATCGCGCCGACGTGGGCGAAGGCGGCCGCCGTGGTGAGGTTCAGGGCGCCGGGGCCGAGCGTGGTGATGCAGACGCCCGGCTTGCCGGTCAGCCGGCCGTAGGTTGCGGCCATGAAGCCCGCCGCCTGCTCGTGGCGCGTGATCACCAGCTCGATGCGCGAGTGGCGCAGCGACTCGACGACGTCGAGGTTCTCCTCGCCCGGTATGCCGAAGATGCGCTCGACGCCCTCGTTCTCGAGAGCGGTGACGAGCAGGTCCGATCCCTTGGTCATCGCTTGGGTCATCGCACTAGCTCTTGACCTGGACCGACTTGACGTTGACGAACTCGCGGATGCCGAAGTCCGCGCACTCGCGGCCGTAGCCCGAGTGCTTGACACCGCCGAACGGCATGCGCGGGTCGGAGCGGACGTTGTCGTTGACGAAGCTCATGCCCGCATCAAGCTCGTCGGCGGCGATGCGCTCGCCGCGCGCGAGGTCGCGGGTGAGCACGCCCGAGCCCAGCCCGAACTCGCTGGCGTTGGCGATGGCGATGGCATCCTGCTCGTCGTCGGCTTCGATGACGGCGGCCACCGGCCCGAAGACCTCGTCGTCGTGCGCCGGCTGGCCCGGCTTCACGTTGCCGAGCACGGTGGCCGGGTACCAGGCGCCGGGCCGGTCCGGGATCACTCCCCCGAGCAGCAGCTTCGCGCCCTTGGCAATGCTCTCCTGGACCTGCTCGTGGACCTGGTCGCGCGCCGCCACGCTCTGCAGCGGCCCGAGCCGGGTGGCCGGGTCGCGCGGGTCGCCGATCGTGTAGGCGCGCATTGCTTCGACGAATGCCGCCTCGAATGCCTCGCGCACCGGCCGCACGACGATGAAGCGCTTGCCGGCGATGCAGCTCTGGCCGGCGTTGACCATCCGGGCCGCTGCACACACCTTCGCCGCCGCTGCGATGTCGGCGTCCTCGAGCACGAGGTAGGCGTCGGCGCCACCGAGCTCGAGCACGCACTTCTTCAGCTGGCCGCCCGCGATCGCGGCGACGCTGCGACCGGCGGCCACGCTTCCCGTCAGCGTGACCGCAGCAACGTCGGCGTTTTCGATCAGCGACCCGACCTCGGCGCCCTTGATCAGCACGGCGGCGAACAGGTCGTCCGGAAAGCCGGCGTCCCTGAACACCGATTCGATCGCCAGTGCGCAGCCCGGCACGTTGCTGGCGTGCTTGAGCACGCCGCCGTTGCCCGCCATCAGGGCCGGAGCCGCGAAGCGAAACACTTGCCAGAACGGAAAGTTCCAGGGCATCACGGCCAGCACCACGCCGAGCGGATTGAAGGTGACGAAGGCCTTCGCGCCCCCCAGCTCGACGTCCTGGCGTGCGAGGTAACGGTGCGCATGCGCAGCGAAGTGCTCGCAGGCGTTCGCACACTTGTCGATCTCGGCGCGCCCGTCGGTCACGGTCTTGCCCATCTCCGCGGTCATGAGCGCGGCGAACTCGTCTCGCCGCGCCCGGAGGACGGAGGCGGCGCCACGCATGAGCCGGCTGCGTTCGTCGAAAGGGGTCCGGCGCCAGGCGCGCTGGGCCTGCGCCGAGCGCAAGATCTGGCCTGTGGCCTGTACCGCCGTGTGGCCGGGGAAGGACCGGCCCGGCCGGAGCGTGGCGGGGTCGAGGGTCTCGAAGATTGAACCGGTGGCTGCGTCGTTCATCCTTGCTCCTGACCAGAGGCGATGCTCGCGAGCTTGACACCCTTCGCGACGGCCGTGCTCGGGTACAGGCCTTCGGGCAGGCCCTTGCCCTCGGGCACCAGGAACTCGACGTCCGGCAGCGCGTCGCGGAACGCCCGCAGCTGCTCTTCCCGGATCGCGTGGACGAAGGCGAAGGTGCGCAGCGTCATGGACGCCTCCTGCCTCAGACCCAGGGCAGCGAGTAGGTCTTGATGTTGGTGAAGCTCTTGATGGCCTCCTGCACGCCTTCCTTGTAGCCGAGGCCGGAGTCCTTGATGCCGCCGAAAGGCGTCAGCTCGAGACGGTAGCCCGGCACCTCGCGCACGTTGACCGAGCCGACCTCGAGCTCGGCGACGAAGCGCGTGATGTAGTCGAAGCGGTTCGTGCACACCGCCGACGACAGGCCGTAGGCGGTGGAGTTCGAGATCCGGATCGCGTCGTCGATGCTCTTGAAGCGGATCACCGGCGACACCGGCCCGAAGGTCTCGTGCAGCACCAGCGGCATGTCCTGCGTGACGCGGTCGACCACCGTCGGCGCGTACAGCGCGCCCTTGCGCTGGTGGCCGGCCAGGACCTTCGCGCCCAGCGTCACCGCCTCGTTCACCTTGTCCTCGCAGTAGCGGGCGGCAGTCTCGTCGATCACCGTGCCCATCTCGACCTTCGGGTCCATCGGGTCGCCGTAGCTCCAGGCGCGCGTCTTGGCGACGAGCAGCTCGACGAAACGATTGGCCACTGACTCCTGCACCAGCATCCGCTTCACCGCCGTGCAGCGCTGTCCCGAGTTCTTGTACGAGCCGGCCGCGGCGAGCGTCGCCGCCTCCTCGAGGTCGGCGTCCTCCATGACGATGATCGGGTCGTTGCCCCCGAGCTCGAGCACCATGCGGCGGTAGCCGGCCTTCGACGCGATGTACTTGCCGATCGTCACGCCGCCGGTGAAGGTGATCAGGTCGATGTCCGCATTCGTCAGCATCTCGTCGGCGATCTCGGCCGGATCGCCGGTGAGCACCTGGAACATCTCGGGCGGCAGGCCGGCCTCGTAAAGCACGTCGGCGAGGACGATGGCCGAGAACGGAACCTTCTCCGACGGCTTCAGCACCATCCGGTTGTTGGTGACGATCGAGGGCACGACCTTGTGCGCGACCTGGTTCATCGGGTGGTTGAACGGCGTGATGGCGCTGATGGCGCCGAGCAGCGGGTCGCGCTGCGTGTACACGCGCCGCTTCTTGCCGTGCGGCGTCAGGTCGCAGGAGAAGATCTGCCCGTCGTCCTTCAGGCACTCGTTGGCGCCGAACAGCAGCACGTCGCTGACCCGGCCGATCTCGTAGAGCGAGTCCTTCTTGCACAGGCCGCTCTCGGCGGTGATGAGGTCGGCAAACTCCTCGGTCCGGCTGCGGATCAGGGCCGCGGCCTTGTTCAGGACGGCGGCGCGGTCGAAGCGCGAGAGCTTCGACTTGTAGGCCCGGGCGATGCCGAAGGCCTGCCGCACGTCGTCGAGCGTCGCCTTCGGCACGGTGCCGATCAGCTGCTCGGTGTAGGGGTTGAAGACCTCGATGACACGGTCGCGGTGCACGCTCCGGCCGCCGATCCGCATGGCTTCACGGCGCAACTCTCTCGCATTCATGATGGGTTTCCTTGGTGGGCCGGGTGCCTAGGCAGGCACGCCGATGAAGTTCTTGCCGCGCACGCCGTCGAGCGCGGTCGCAATCATCCGCTCCGACGCGGCGGCCGACACGCCGTAGCTCTCGAAGCGGGTGCTGACGCCGAGGTCCTCGAGGAAGCCCTCAAGGAAGGCCGGCGCCTGCGCCAGCGGCACGTCGAAGACGCGGGCCAGGACGGCGTCGCGGCCGGGGTCCGCGCCGAGCGCGCGCTGCAGCACCATCCCGAGCGTGAACGAGCAGGCGATGCCGTGCGGCAGGCCGTGGTGGATCGTCATGTCGTAGGAGATCGAGTGGGCGAGGGCGGTGCGTGTGTTCGAGAAGGCCAGGCCGGCGGTGAGCGCGGCCAGCGCCATGCGCCGGCGCAGCTCGATGTCCTGCGGCGTCTTCAGCAGCTCGGGCAGGGTCGCCAGGACCATGCGCGCCGCGTTGACGGCGTGATTGTCGGACACCGGGTTGGCGTTGACGTTCCAGATCGATTCCAGCGCGTGCGATAGCGCGTCGAGCCCGGCCGAGAGCGTCGGCCCGGGCGGCAGCGAAAGCGTCAGCTCCGGGTCGACGATCGCCGCTTCCGGCCAGGTCTCGGGCAGGTGCAGCGAATACTTCTTGCCCGCCGCCCGGTGCCACACCGTCGCCCAGCCCGTCACCTCGCTGCCCGTGCCCGAGGTCGTCGGCAGCGCGATCAGCGTCTTGACGCGGTGCGGCGTGAACGGCTTGCCCGTCGCCAGCAGCGCGACCAGGGCATCGAACTCGCCGCTCTCGGTGCCGACCATCAGCGCCTTGGCGGTGTCGAGGGCGCTGCCGCCGCCGACGGCGACGATCACCTCGCTCGTCAGGTGCTGGCGCCAGAAGGCGCGGTACAGGCCGTCGAGGCCGTCGACGTCGGGGTTCGGCTGCGTGTCCTCGATGACGCCGACCAGCGCCGGGCCCAGCAGCCGGCGCAGGCGCGGCAGCAGGCCGAAGGACTCGGCCTCCGGGAAGGTGACGATGCTGGCGCGGCGGCCGCGCAGGACCTTCGGCAGCGTCTCGAGGACGCCGGCGCCGAAATGGATGGCGACGGGGTTGTGGTATTCCCAGTTCTTCAAGCCGGCTCTCCTCGTGGCGTGGCCTCAGGCGACGGCGTGGTTCAGCGACAGGTCGAAGATGTCGAAGTTGCGCTGGCGCCGGCCGGGCGCGAGGCCCTGCAGCACCCGGTTGAAGAGCAGCGGCACCACCTGCTCGGAGACGCCGCCATGCGAGCGCAGCGGCGCGTCCAGGCCGGACAGGTCGTGCCGCGCCGGGCTCGTGCCGATGACGTAGAGCCGCTCGGAGACGATCACGACGTCGCCGATGCGATCCGGCGGCAGCTCGAAGCGCTCGGCCGCCTCGGCGCGCGAGAGCACCAGCTCGACCCCGGCCAGGCGGCGCAGCTTCGCGAAAAGGCCAGCGTGGTCGGCGCCGGCCGGCAGGTAGGCTGTCGCGAATGATCCGAGCGAGCCGTGGTGGGCCACGTAGGGGTCGGTCACGGGAAGGATGACGCGCGCCTTGCCGGCGCCGATCTCGGCGTCGAACCAGTCCTGCAGGAACAGGATCTGCGGCCGGCCGGCGGCATCGGTCTTGGCGTTCATGCCGTGGTCGGCCGTCAGCGCGATGGTCACGCCCATCGCGTCGAGCTGGGCCAGGTAGCCGCTCATCATCCGGTAGAAGTCGTTGGCGGCCGGCGTGCCGGGCGCGTGCTTGTGCTGGACGTAGTCGGTGGTCGACAGGTACATCACGTCGGGCCGGTCGCGGGCCATGATCTTGACCCCGGCCGCGAACACGAACTCCGAGAGGTCGGCGCTGTACACCTTCGGCAGGGGCTTGCCGACGAGCTCGAGCACGCCGGTGATGCCGTTGCCCTCCTGCGTCAGCTGGTCGGCCTTCTCGGCCGAGAAGCACGTCGCCTTCATGCCCTTGCCGAGCAGGGTGCGCAGCTTGTCCTTGGCGGTGATCACGACCACCTTGGCCCCGGCGTTGGAGAAGCCGGCGAGGATCGTCTCGGCACGCAGGTACTTGGCGTCGTTCATCATCACTTCCTCGTCCGCGTCGCGGTCGTAGAAGTAGTTGCCGCAGATGCCGTGCACGGCGGGCGGCACGCCGGTCACGATCGACAGGTTGTTCGGGTTGGTGAAGCTCGGCACGACGCAGTCGCCGAGCAGCGACGTGCCCTTGGCGCACATCTCGGCGAGGTAGGGCGCGACGCCGGCCTGGATCGCCTGGTTGATGTAGTCGGCCTCGCAGCCGTCGACGCAGACGATGACCAGCGGACGGTCCATCCAGCGGTAGGTGCGCCCGTTCGCGGAGACGGAGCGCTCCGGCGCGGCAGCTTGGGTGTTCATGGAAGGCTTTCGGTGTGGATCGGGTTCAGGCCACGGCCCTGGCGATGCGCGTGCGCAGCCAGGCGGAGAAGAGCTCGGAGACGATGACGACGAGGATGATCGAGAGCAGGATGGCGGCGACGTCGCGCGAGGCGACGCGCTGCACGCTTTCGCGCAGGTACCAGCCCATCCCGCCGGCGCCGAAGAAGCCGACCACCGTGGCGGCGCGGAAGACTACATCCCAGGTGTAGATGGAGATGCCGGTCCAGGCGACGCGCACCTGCGGCAGGACGGCGAACACGAAGACCTGCAGGACGTTGCCGCCGGTCGCGCGGATGGCCTCGACCTGGCCCGGCTCGACGGCCTCGATCGCCTCCGAGAACAGCTTGCCGGCGAAGCCGATGCAGAACAGGGTCAGCGCCAGCGCGCCGGGCAGCATGCCGAAGCCGAGCAGCGTGACCAGGAGGATGGTCCAGATCATCTCGTGCACCGAGCGGCAGGCCATGATGAACAGGCGCGCGACCGGGTAGAGGAAGCGCCGGCTCGGGGTCAGGTTGTAGGCCGCGAACCAGGCCAGCGGGACCGCCGCCGCGAGGCCGAGCACGGTCGCGAGGTACGACATCTGCAGCGTCTCGACGACCGAGTGCCAGTAGTCGGCGTTGAGGATGTGGCCGAGGTTCGGCGGGAAGTAGCGCCGCGCCAGCATCTCGCTCATGCGCCCGAGCATCCCCGGCAGCCGATCGACCTCGATGTTCAGGTACTCGAGCGAGAAGGCGATGAAGGCGAGCGAGCCGAGCAGGGCGATGTACTTGTAGAGGCTCTGCGGATAGCGCATCCGGCTCCAGGTCGGCGGCAGCCGGTCTCCGGCCGCCGGCCCGCCAGGAGCGCGCGCCGACGCCGGCCCGAGCACCGCCGCGCCCAGCTCAGATGATGGCTTTGCGTGCATAGTGCGAGATCACCTCGCCGAGGATGATCAGGGCCAGGACGGCGAGGATCACGACGGCGATGCCGCCGTAGTTCGACATCGCCATCTGCCGGAACAGCATCAGGCCCAGCCCGCCGGCGCCGACCAGGCCGAGGATGGTCGAGCGGCGGATGTTGATGTCCCACTCGAAGATGATGTTGCCGACGAAGACCGGGATGATCTGCGGCAGGATCGCGAACCACAGGATCTGGAACTTCGTGCCGCCGGCGGCGCGGATCGCCTCGAGCGGCTTCGGGTCGACGTCCTCGATGGCCTCGGCGATGGTCTTGGAGATGAAGCCCACCGAGCGCACGGCCATCGCCAGGATGCCGGCCAGCGCGCCCAGCCCCACGGCCGACACGAAGATGAGGCCCCAGACGATCTCGTGCACCGAGCGCGACATCGTCATGCCGAAGCGGCCGATGGCGTAGGAGATCTTGCCGAAGGGCGTGATGTTGGCGGCGCCGAGCCAGGCCACGGGGATCGACAGCACCAGGCCGGCGAGGGTGGCGAGGGTGGCCATGAGCACCGTCTCGAGGGCGGGCTCGAACAGCTGCGGCACGATGCTCAGGTCGAGCTCGAGGAAACGCCCGAGCGTGGTCAGGAGCGTGCCGCCGACGATCCGGCTCCAGTCGGTGTCGCGGACGACGATGGCCTCGATGCTCCACACCACGACGGCCAGGATCACGAAATACGACGTGTAGCGCACGGTGCGCGTGCGCCGGCGGCCGGCGGCGATGCCGGCGACCCGCGCGTCGAGCGTCGCCGCGCTCACAGCACCTCCATCGCGTAGATCTCCTGCAGCGCCTGCTTGTCGAGCTGCGCCGGGCTGCCTTCGAACTTCTTCATCCCGTCCTGCAAGCCGATGACCCGGGTGCAGAACTCGCAGGCGAGGTCGACGTCGTGGATGTTGCAGAGCACGGGGATGTGGAACTCGCGCGCGATCTCGCGGATCAGGCCCATCACCTCGCGCGAGATCTTCGGATCGAGGCTCGAGGTCGGCTCGTCGACGAGGAGAAGCTTGGGGTTCTGGATCAGTGCCCGGGCGATGCCGACCCGCTGCCGCTGCCCGCCGGACAGGCGGTCGGCTCGCTTGTCGATGTGCTCGCTCAGCCCGACGCGGTCGAGCAGGCGCAGCGCCTGCTCGATGTCGGCCTTCGTGTACATGCGCAGGATGCTGCGCAGCGTGCCGGTGTAGCCGAGGCGGCCGGTCAGGACGTTGTCCATGACCGAGAGCCGCTCGATCAGGTTGAACTCCTGGAAGATCATGCCGATGTTGCGGCGCGCGGCGCGCAGTTCGGCGTAGGGCAGCTTCACCAGGTCGACCCCGTTGAAGAGCACCTGGCCGCCGCTCGGCTCGACCAGCCGGTTGACGCAGCGGATCAGCGTCGACTTGCCGGATCCGCTCGGGCCGATGACGGCGAAGAAATCATCGGCGCCGAGCGTGAAGCTCAGGCCCTTGAGGACCTCGCGGCCGGCATAGCCGGCGCGCAGGTCCTTCACTTCCAGTACGGCCGGCATCGCGTCCGGGCCGCTTACTTGCCGCCGCCGGCTTCACGGATCACGTCGTAGTCGGAGTCCTTCATCACCACGAACTTCTCGGCGAAGACGTTCTCCAGGTACTTCTTGCCGTCGGGCTGCTGGTCGAGGGTGACGAAGGTGTCCTGGATCTGCTTCTTCAGCTCCGGGCAGAGCGTGCTGCGGTAGACGAACGGGTCCTGCGGGATCAGCGGCGAGGTCCACAGGATGTTGAAGTCGTCGGTCTTCATCCGCCCCTTGCTGGCGGTGATCGCGTTCATGTAGCGGTGCGTCGCCACGAAGGCGGCGTCGGCCTTGCCGTCGAACACCGCGCCGGTCGAGAGATCGTGGCCGCCCGAGAACGCGACCTTGCTGAAGTACTGCTTGAGCGGCATCTTGATCACCTTGCCGCCGAAGATCGACTCCGGGATCAGCGAGCCCGAGGTGCTGGCCGGGTCGACGAGCAGCATCACCGAGCCCTTCACCGACTCGACGGTGGTGAACTTGGAGCCCTTCTTCGTGATCAGGATCGACTTGAAGCCCGGGCCGGCCTCCTGCACGCCGTCCTGCTTCTTGTAGTAGGTAGCGAAGACATCGACCTGGGCGCCCTGCGTCTTGGCGATCAGGTACGACTCCGGCCCGAGCACGGCGACGTCGACCCATTTCCCGAGCAGCGCCTCGACGACCGACGAGTACGACGTCGGCATGTAGAACTCGATCTTCTTGCCGGTGTTCTTGGCCAGGATGTCGAGCACCGGCTTGTACAGCGTCAGCTCGCGCACCGACTCCTGGGTCGGGATGATCGAGAAGCGGAGCACCTTCGGGTTCTCGCACGCCTGCGCCAGCGCAGTGCCGGGCAGGAGGCAGGCGGCGGCGACCGCGACGCCCGCTGCGGCGCGGCTCCAGGTGCTCGCGAAGTAGCGCGGCAGGGCGGGACGAACGGGTGATGTCTGCATGGGGGTCTCCTGATCTGGTCGTGGACGGCGAGGGCAATCGGCAGCGAGCTGCCAGCATGCCTCGCAACGGTGACACTGTGGCGACGTGACGCCCGCAGGCGCGGCCGCTCGCGTTCTACTGGCTGCGGCGCCGGACGCCCGGGGCGCGTCCGGTGAGGGAGGGTCGGTCGATGCTCGCAGCAAGGGCGTGGACGCGCCCGCGGCTGGCGGTGGCGTGCTCGTGCAGCTTCTGCCCGGCGGCGTCGGACCGGCCGGCTTCGATCAGGCGCAGGATCTCCTCGTGCTCGAGCATCGAGCTCGGCAGGCGGTGCGGCTGCGCCAGCGTGTGGCGGCGGAAGAGGCTCAGCTCGTTGACCAGGCGCCGGTAGATCTGCAGCAGCTTCGGGTTGCCGGCGTACTCGACGAGCGCGTCGTGGAAGCTCAGGTTCGCCTCGTGGTAGCCCTCCAGGTCGCCGCGGTCGGCGGCTTCGTGCATCCGTGCCACGAGCGCGCGCAGGGCGGCGAGCTGCTCGCGCGTGATCGACAGCGCGAGCTTGCGCCCGGCCATCTGCTCGAGGGTGGCGCGGATCTCGTAGATGTCGTCGGCCTCGGCGACCGAGATCTCGCGCACGAACACGCCGCGGTTCTTCTCGAGACGGACGAGGCCGGTCTCCTGCAGGGCGCGGAACGACTCGCGGACCGGGCCGCGCGAGACGCCGAGGCGGGTGGAGATCTCGGCTTCGTCGAGCTTCTTGCCGACCGAGAGCTCGCCGGCCAGGACCATGCGCTCGAGCTCGCGCTGCACCAGCATCGCCAGCGAGTGGGTCTGCAGGATGGCGATGTCGGCCGGGCGGTCACGCATCCGACCATCTTCGACGAAACCTGCAAATTGTCAACAATGTACTTCCCTCATGTTTGCAGTCTGCATGCCGAATGTCCGCGTCCCCGAGTCGGCGAGTCTTTTCCTCGACAGTTCGTGCATGGCCATCCTGCCCGGCATGCCCCAGGACGACGACGACCCGGAACCCGACGCGCTGCCGGTCGAGCCGGACGACGGCCTGCCGCCCCCACCGATTCCTCCAGACGGTCCCGGGCACGAGCCGGTGCAGCCGCCGAAGGCCTGACCGCGGCACAATCCGCGGCGCGCCGGACCAGGCGCTGGAGTTCTCTGGATGTTTCGTCTATGGGCCCTGGCCCTCGCCGCCCTTGCTGCACTCGGCTTCGCCGCATGGGCGTCCGACTTCGTCACCCTGCAGGGCGAGCGCACGATCTACACCGTCGAGTGCGTCGGTGGCGCTTGGCAGGGCAATCGCTGCGAGGGCAAGGTCGCGGCCGGACAGCGCTACCGCTACCGGGCCCTGAAGCCGCACCGCGAGGTCATCTTCTGGACCGTCGGGACGACGGAGCCCTCGGGCAAGTTCGAGGACTGCACGATCCAGGACGGTCGCAACTGGACCTGCAAGGTCTGCCCCGACGCGAAGCGGTCCATCACCCTGCAGATGGCGCAGGGCCACCCGATGGCCGGGGCCGACACCGTGACACGGCCGTTCCGCGCCGTGTCGAAGTGGCGCTGGATGCTGCTCAGGCAGGGCGTCACCGTCGACAGCCCGGTCGCACCTGCCGCGGCTGCCGCCTCGGCGGCCTGAGCCGGCTCAGGACCGGGCCGACTCCTCCGCGCCGCTGGCGCGGCCGATGCCGGGGCGACGCGGCCCCACGACGCCGGTCGCGAGTGCGGTGCCGACGAAGATGACCGCGCAGCCGAGCACGAGCGACACGCTCAGGCGCTCGCCGAGGAAGAGGCCGCCCCAGAGCACGGCAAAGATCGGCACCAGGTAGGTCACGGCCACCGCGTTGGCCGGCCCGGCGTGGGCGATCAGGCGGAAGTAGAGGATGTAGGCGAGGCCGGTGCAGAACAAGGCGAGCGCTGCCGCGGCCGCCCAGGCGCCGGGCGAAGGCGCAGCCTGCGGCCAGGCGAGGGCGGCAGGTGCAGCCAGCAGCAGCGTCGCCGAGATCTGGCTGCCAGTGGCGACGGCGAGCGGCGGCACGCCGGTCAGGTGCCGCTTGGTGATGCTCGGGGCCAGGCCGTAGCAGAGCGCGCCGACGATGCAGGCGACGACGGCCCAGGGCGACACGTCTCCTGACGCGGCGATCGCCGCGCCGGCGCGGTCCCAGGCGATCCAGACCACGCCGGCGAAGCCCACCACCAGGCCGGCGATGCGGAGCGCCGTCATCCGGTCGGCGAGCCAGAGCCAGGCCACGACGGCGGCGAACAGCGGCGTCGCCGAGTTGAAGATCGCCGAGACGCCGGCGTTGATCGACAGCGCCGCGTAGGCGAAGCAGGCGAAGGGGAGGGCCGAGTTGGTGAGTCCGACGATCGCGATCGGCCGCCAGTGCCGGCGCAGCGCGCCGACCTCGCCGCGCGCGGCGAGCAGCGGCAGGAGCAGCAGGCTCGCGCCGGCCACGCGCGTCAGCGCCAGCGAGAACGGTCCGAACGCGGGCACGGCGATGCGCATGAAGAGAAACGAGCCACCCCAGAGCGCGGCCAGGGCGACGAGCTCGGCGATGTCGCGTGGCCTCAATGAAGCTCCATCTGCGCCGCGCCCGCGCCGCTGCGCACGCGCCGCTCGGCCTCGAGCCGCAGCAGCGCGGTCTTCCGATCGAGCCCGGCGGCATAGCCGGTCAGGGCACCGGTGCTGCCGACGACGCGGTGGCAGGGCACGATGATCGACACCGGGTTGCGGCCCACGGCAGAGCCGACGGCGCGCCCCGACGAGGCCGGGCCGAGCCGGCGTGCGATGTCGCCGTAGCTGCAGGTGGTGCCGGGCGCGATGCGCAGCAGCTCGGCCCAGACGGCCCGCTGGAACGGCGTCCCCTGCAGGTCGAGAGCGATTTCGAACGCGACGCCCTCGCCGGCGAAGTAGGCCGCGAGCTGGCGCGCCGCCGACGCCAGCAGCGGATCGTCTGGCCGCTCCGGCGCGCCGATCGTCAGCGGGTGGTGCTTCTGGTTCTGGAACCAGGCGCCGGCCAGGCCGAGCTCGGTGCGCGCGAGCAGCAGCGGCCCGAGCGGCGAGTCGATCCGGCTCTGCGCGGTGCACGAACGGACGATGGATTCGGTGGCGAAGGTCATGGCGTGGATCCTGGTTCGACGGACACGGGCGAGTTCCACAGGCGCAGCAGGGCGTAGGCACGCCACGGCCGCCAGGCTTCGGCGTGCGCATCGCAGGCGCGAGCCGTGGCCGTGCCGAAGCGCCGACGCATCGCCTTCATCGCGGCGACGTCGCCCGGCGGAAAGGCGTCGGGCCAGCCGAGGCCGCGCATGGCGATGTAGTGCGCGGTCCACGGGCCGATGCCGGGCAGCTCGCGCAGCCGCTCGACGAGCCGCTCGGGCGACGAGCCCGGTGCGAACAGGCGCGCGAGCTCGGGCCACGCAACGGCGATGGCCTGGATGGCGCCGGCCCGGCCGCGGATGATGCCGAGCTCGGCGATGCGCTCGAGCGGCGCTTCGGCCAGCGTCGCCGGGCTCGGGAAAGCGCGCGCGATGGCCTTCCACGGCGTTGCCACCGGGCTGCCGAAGCGCTCGACGAGACGACGTGCCAAGGTGCGCGCGCCGGCAACGGTGACCTGCTGGCCGAGGACGGCGCGCGCCGCCAGCTCGAAGGGATCGACGCTTCCCGGCAGGCGCAGCCCCGGCGCTCCGGGCAGGCCGGCGAGGCCGCCGTCGATCGTGTCCGGTGCCGCGTCGAGGTCGAGCCAGCGCCGCACGGCCGCGATGACGGCCCCGCTCCAGGGTCCGAAGCCCGGCGTGAAGGCGACGCGCACGCGCGCCGCATCGGCGACGAAGCTCGCCTCGAGCCAGCCCGCGTCGGGGCCGATCGCACCGGCGCGCACGCTGCGGCGGATGACGGTGCCCTCGACCGCTTCGATGCCGGGAATGGCTCGCTGCGCGACGAAGGCGAGGAGCGCAGCCTGATCGAACGGCGGCCGATAGCCGAGCAGGACGGTGATGGCCGGCGCATCCACCGGCTTGCGAGCGGCCACGCTGCTTGCGTTGCCGCGCCCGCGCGCCGCCAGCGGCGCCGCGACGGCGCTGCGGCGCAGCCGCATCGGGTTCATCCGGTAACCGCTCGCGAACGCGGCGTTGAAGCGGCGCAGGCTCCGGTAGCCGCTCGTCAGGGCGATCTGCGCGACCGGCAGGTCGGTGTCGGTGAGGAGCTGCTTGGCAAGCAGGAGGCGCCGCGTCTGCAGGTACTGCAGCGGCGTCACGCCGTGCTCGGCGAAGAAGATGCGACGCAGGTGCCGGTCGCTCACGCCGAGGCGCGCCGCGACGATGGCGACACCGGGCGCATCGCCCTCGGCCGAGGCCTCCTCGAGCAGCGTCGCCGCCTGGCGCGCCAGGGTGCGCGACGCGTCCATTACGGTCCACGGCAGGCCGGGGCCGGGCGCCATCTCCGGCCGGCACTTGAGGCAGGGCCGGAAACGTGCCGCCTCGGCTTGCGCCGGCGTCGCGAAGAAGCGGCAGTTGCGCTGCGCCGGCATGCGCACGCGGCAGATCGGGCGGCAGTAGACGCCGGTCGACGTCACGCCGACGAAGAGCCGGCCGTCGAAGCGGGCGTCGTGTGCGAGAAGGATCCGGTAGGCAGCATCGCCGTCGATCGTCATGCCGCGATTATGGTCAGCGGCCGGGCGCCGACTGGCCGTTTCCGGACACGTCCCGCCGGCGACGCGCGCTCAGTCCTGGGTGAAGCGGCCGTGCCTGCCGGTGCCGGAAACGAAGGCGCGCGCGCCTTCGACCGCTTCGCCGGCGGCGAGCGTCGCCCGCCCGAACGCGAACTCCTGGGCCAGGGCGTCGGCCATCGGCAGGCCGTGCTGGCGCCGCGTGCTGGCCCGGTCGTTGCGCATGCAGTGCTGCGGAAAGGCGGCGATCTCGCCGGCGAGCTCGAGCGCACGGCGAGGGCCTCGCCGGCACCGACGACGCGGTTGGCCAGGCCGAGCGCGAGCGCTTCGTCGGCACCGACGGCGCGTCCGGTCAGGATCAGGTCCATGGCCCGGCTCTCGCCGATGAGGCGCGGCAGGCGCACCGTGCCGCCGTCGACGAGCGGCACGCCGAAGCGGCGGCAGAACACACCGAAGATCGCCGTCGACGATGCCACGCGCAGGTCGCACCAGAGGGCCAGCTCCAGGCCGCCGGCGACTGCGTAGCCCTCGATGGCCGCGATCACCGGCTTGCCGAGCTCGAGCCGGCTCGGCCCCATCGGGCCGTCGTCGGCCATGTCGTTCGAGAGTACGAGCGCGCGTGCACTGCCGGCATCGCCCAGGCCGCCGTCGGCGACGGTGCGCAGGTCGGCGCCGGCGCAGAAGTGCGCGCCTTCCCCGCACAGCACCGCCACCTTCGCGCCGGCGTCGTCGTCGAAGGCGCGGAAGGCCGCGGTGAGGGCGCGTGCGGTCGGCCCGTCGACCGCGTTGCGGACTTCGGCGCGCGCGATCGTGACGGTCCAGACGGCGTCGGTCCTGTCAATGCGGACGGTCGTGGTCATCCGGGCACGCTGGCCGGGTTTTTACGCTCACGAGCGGGAGCCATCTTCGCTACAACGCAACTGCTTGCTTGGCGCAGAAGAATAGCAAGCCGGTGCTCTGCCGGCAAAAGAACCGCCTCCCCCAGGCCGGGCGCTCTCCGAAGGACAACGTGCAGGAACTGGAGATCGTCATCAAGGGCGTGGCGCAAGGCTGCAACTACGGCCTCATCGCCCTCGGTCTGGTCCTCATCTACAAGAGCACGGAAACGGTGAGCTTCGCCCATGGCGAGCTGATGATGCTCGGCGCCTTCATGGGCTTCGCCCTGATGACGATGTTCGGCGTGCCCTTCTGGCTCGCCGTGCCGGCGACCGTCCTCGGCATGGGCCTGTTCGGTGTCGGCCTCGAGCGCGCGGTGATCCGGCCGATCCTGGGCCAGCCGGCGTTCACGATCGTCATGCTGACGATCGGCATCGGCTACGTCGCGCGTGGCCTCGTGACGATGATCCCGGCCATCGGCACCGAGACGCACACCATGCCCGTGCCGTACAAGGACGTCGTCTGGAACGTCGGCGGCGTCTCGATCAACTCGGAACACGTCGTCGCGATGGTCGTCACCGCCGTGCTCTGCGCGGTGCTGTACGCGATGTTCCGCTTCAGCCGGGTCGGCATCGCCATGCAGGCGGCGTCGCAGAATCAGCTCGCCGCCTACTACATGGGCATTCCCGTGCGGCGGCTGAACGGGCTGGTCTGGGGCCTGGCCGCGGCGGCCGCGGCGGTCGCCGGCATCCTGCTCGCGCCGAGCACCTTCGTCCACGCCAACATGGGCTTCATCGGCCTGAAGGCGATTCCCGCGGCGGTCGTCGGCGGCTTCGGGAGCCTGCCCGGCGCCATCGTCGGCGGCATCATCATCGGCGTCGCCGAGGCGCTGTCGGGCTTCTACCTTCCCGAAGGCTTCAAGGACGTCGCGCCCTACGCGCTGGTCCTGCTCATGCTCGTCGTCAAGCCGAACGGCCTGTTCGGCGAGAAGCTGCGCAAGAAGGTCTGATGAGATTCCTCTTCAAGACCAGCTACCTGCAGGACGTGCGTCTCGTCCGGCACGCCGGCCAGGCGTTCTGGTACGGACTGCTCGTCCTCGCCCTGCTCGCCGCGCCCTGGGCCCTGCCGGAATACTGGCTGGCCCAGCTCACCTTCATCCTGATCTACGCGGTGGTCGGGCTCGGCCTCATGCTGCTCTCGGGCTACACGGGCCTGTTCTCGCTCGGCCACGCCGCCTTCCTCGGCGTCGGCGCGTACACCGAGGCGGTGCTCAGCAACGCCGGCTGGCCGTTTCCCGTGAGCTTCGCGCTCGCGGCGCTCGTCTCGGCCGCCGTCGGTGTCGTCGTCGGCCTGCCCGCGCTGCGCGTCAAGGGCATCTACCTCGCGATCGCGACGCTCGCCTTCGGCTTCATCGTCGTCGAAGTGTTCGCGCGCTGGGAGAGCGTCACCGGCGGCAATGCCGGCACGCACCTGAAGGCACCACGCATCTTCGACTGGGCCGTCGACACCGACGTGTCGTTCTACTTCATCTGCCTCGCGGTCACCGTCGGCGCCACGCTGGTCATCCTCAACCTGCTGCGCTCGCCGACCGGCCGCGCCTTCGTCGCCATCCGCGACTCGGAGATATCGGCGCAGAGCATGGGCATCCACCTGGCGCGCTACAAGACGCTGTCGTTCGCGATCTCGGCGGCGCTCGCCGGCATCGCCGGCGCGCTCTACGCGCACAAGCTGAAGTTCATCTCGCCCGACCAGTTCGAGATCCTGCACTCGATCGACCTCGTCCTGATGATCGTGGTCGGCGGCATCGGCTCGGTGCACGGCGCCTTCCTCGGCGCCATCTTCCTCATCACGATGCCGCAGGCGATCGCGCTGGCCAAGGACTACCTGCCGGCGGCGATCGGCCAGGCTCCGGGCCTGCAGGGAACGGTGTACGGCATCGTGCTGATCGCCATCGTGCTGTTCGAGCCGCTCGGCCTGTACGGTCGCTGGCTGAAGGTGCGAACCTACTTCCAGATCTTCCCGTTCTACCGCAAGGGCATGTTCAAGCGGCAGAAGAGCTTCCTCAAGTCGGATCGTCTGAAGTGACCGAGGCAGCCATGCCCCTGCTGTCAGCGCGCGGTCTCAGCGTCCGCTTCGGCGGCGTGCTCGCCGTCAACGACGTCGGCTTCGACGTCCGCCGCGGCGAGGTCTTCACGCTCATCGGCCCGAACGGCGCCGGCAAGACGACGGTCTTCAACCTCATCAGCCGCATCTACACGCCCACGGCGGGAAGCATCGAGTTCGAGGGCCGGTCGCTGCTCGGGCGCGCGCCGCACCAGATCGCCGCGCTCGGCATCGCCCGGACGTTCCAGAACATCGAGCTGTTCGAGAACGCCAGCGTCCTGCAGAACCTGCTCATCGGCCGGCACACGCACCGCCGCACCGGCGTGTGGAGCGAGATGCTGTTCACCCCGAAGGCGCGCGCCGCCGAGCTGCAGGCGCGCGAGGCAGTGGAGCGGGTGATCGATCTGCTCGACCTGCAGCACCACCGCGAGTCGCTGGTCCACGGCCTGCCGTACGGGGTGCGCAAGGTGGTGGAGCTGGCCCGGGCACTCTGCACCGAGCCGAAGCTCATCCTCCTCGACGAGCCATCGTCCGGGCTCAACGTCGAGGAGACCGACGACATGGCGTTCTGGATCGACGACATCCGTCACGAGCTCGGCATCACCGTGCTGATGGTCGAGCACGACATGACGCTGGTGTCGCGCGTCTCCGACCGTGTCCTGGCGATGAACCAGGGCGAGACGCTCGCGATCGGCACGCCGGCCGAGGTGCAGGCGAACCCGGCGGTGATCGAGGCCTATCTGGGCTCGGCCGAGGACGTCTCCTTGCTGCGTCGCGAGGCGGCCCGCCCGGACGCCGGGGCAAGGGCATGAGCGAAGGCGCGGCGATCCTGCGCCTCTCGAACGTCGAGAGCGCCTACGGGCCGATCCGTGCCATCCGCGGCGTCAGCCTCGAGGTCGGGCGCGGCCGGATCGGCGCGGTGCTCGGCTCCAACGGCGCCGGCAAGTCGACCATCCTGAAGACGATCTCCGGGATCATCGACCCGCGCAAGGGCAGCATCGAGTTCGCCGGCGAGGACATCACGGCGAGCGACCCGGCCGTCGTCGTGCAAAAGGGGCTCAGCCACGTGCCCGAGGGGCGCGAGGTGTTCCCGCTGCTCTCCGTCCGCGACAACCTGCTGATGGGCGCCTACACGCGCAAGGACCGCGACGCGGTCGGCCGCGACATCGAGCTCGTCTACGGCTACTTCCCGATCCTGCGCGAGCGCGCGACGCAGGAGGCCGGCCTCCTCTCGGGCGGCCAGCAGCAGATGCTCAGCATCTCGCGGGCGCTGATGGCGGCGCCGCAGATGATCCTGCTCGACGAGCCGAGCCTGGGGCTCTCGCCGCGCCTGACGCGCGAGATCTTCGAGATCGTCGTGCGCATCAACCGCGAGCGCGGCACGAC
>NZ_JANODC010000130.1:0-14218 GCF_031412495.1 Rhizobacter sp.
GAGGACGCGCGCTGCACCGGCACCAAGGAAGGCTGCAACGAGGGCGACTGCGGCGCCTGCACGGTGGTCGTCGGCGAGCTGACCGACGCAGGCGCGGCCGACTCGGGCGACGTCGTCGGCGGCCTGCGCCTGCGCCCGGTCAACGCCTGCATCCGCTTCCTGCCGACGCTCGATGGCAAGGCGCTGTTCAGCGTCGAGGACCTGGCCGGCCCGGATGGACTCCACCCGGTGCAGCAGGCGATGGTCGAATGCCACGGCTCGCAGTGCGGCTTCTGCACGCCGGGCTTCGTGATGTCGCTCTGGGCCGCCTACGAGCAGCACCGCGCCGCCGGGACGCGGCCGAGCCGCCAGCAGCTCGCCGACGTGCTCTCGGGCAACCTCTGCCGCTGCACGGGCTACCGGCCGATCCTCGACGCCGGGCAGCGGATGTTCGAGCTCGAGCCGGCGCCGCTGCAGACCGCACCCGTCGTCGCCGCGCTCGAGTCGCTGCGCGGCAGCGACAGCTTCGCTTACGCGGCGCGCGGCGCGAGCTACGAGGCGCCGCGAACCTTGGCCGAGCTTGCTGCCGCACGTGCCGCGCGGCCCGAGGCGCGCCTGCTTGCCGGCTCGACCGACATCGGCCTCTGGATCACGAAGATGCTGCGCGACTTGCCCGACCTCGTTTTCACCGGCGAGGTCGCCGAGCTGAAACGGATCGACGTGGCCGATGGCTTCCTCTCCATCGGCGCCGCGGTGTCGCTCGAGGACGCCTACGCAGCGCTCACGTCCCGCTGGCCAGCGCTGCACGAGCTCTGGCTCCGCTTCGCCTCGGTGCCCATCCGCAACGCCGGCACGCTGGGCGGCAACGTCGCCAACGGATCGCCGATCGGCGACTCGGCGCCGGTGCTGATGGCCCTCGGCGCGCGGCTCGTCCTGCGCCGCGGCGAGCGCGTGCGGACGCTGCCGCTCGACGACTTCTACACCGGCTACATGCAGAACCGGCTCGAGAGCGGCGAGTTCGTGCAGGGGATCGAGGTGCCGCTCGGCGACGCCGTGACGCTGCGCGCCTACAAGATCTCGAAGCGCTTCGACAGCGACATCTCGGCCGTGTGCGCGGCCTTGGCGCTGCGCCGGGAAGACGGCGTCGTGCGCAGCGCCCGCCTCGCCTTCGGCGGCATGGCGGCGACCGTCCGGCGCGCCGCCGGCGCCGAGGCCGCGCTGATCGGCCAGCCCTGGACCGAGGCCGCCGTCGCCGCTGCGCAGCACGCGCTCGCCGCCGACTTCGTGCCGCTCAGCGACATGCGCGCCAGCGACGCCTACCGCATGCAGGTGGCGCAGAACCTGCTGCGCCGCTTCTGGCTGGAGACGCGCGCCGAGTCGCCGCTGCCGGCGGCGAGCGTCAGCGTCTGGGATGTCAGGGGGCCGGAATGAGCGTCGGCACCAGCCTGCCGCACGAGTCGGCGCACCTGCACGTCGCGGGCGCCGCGCCGTACGTCGACGACCTGCCCGAGCTCGCCGGCACGCTGCACGCCGCGCTCGGCCTCTCGCCGCTGGCGCACGGTCGCATCGACGGCATGGACCTCGATTCCGTGCGGGCGATGCCCGGCGTCGTCGCCGTCCTCGGCGCCGACGACATCCCCGGCGTCAACGACTGCGGCCCGGTCGTCCACGACGACCCCATCCTCGCCGCGGGCGTGGTGCAGTACGTCGGCCAGCCGGTGTTCGCCGTCGTCGCCGAGACGCGCGACCTGGCTCGACGGGCCGCGGCCTTGGCGAAGAAGGTGCTGCGCATCGAGCCGCTTCCGCCGATCCTGACGCCGGTGCAGGCGCACGCCGCCGGCAGCTACGTCCTGCCGCCGATGCACATGAGACGTGGCGACGCCCGCGCCGCCATCGCCGCGGCGCCGCACCGCCTCGTCGACACGCTCGAAGTCGGCGGCCAGGAGCAGTTCTATCTCGAGGGCCAGATCTCGTACGCGGTGCCGCGCGAGAACGACGGCATGCTCATCCACTGCTCGACGCAGCACCCGAGCGAAATGCAGCACCTGGTCGCGAACTGCCTCGGCCTGCGCTCGCACCACGTCCAGGTCGAGTGCCGGCGGATGGGCGGCGGCTTCGGCGGCAAGGAATCGCAATCGGCCCTCTTCGCCTGCGTCGCCGCCATCGCCGCGAAGCGCCTGAACCGGCCGGTCAAGCTTCGCCTCGACCGCGACGACGACTTCCTCGTCACGGGCCGGCGCCACTGCTTCCACTACGAGTACGAGGTCGGCTACGACGACGAGGGCCGCGTCCTCGGCGCCGAGCTGACGATGGTGTCGCGGGCCGGCTTTTCCGCCGACCTGTCCGGCCCCGTGATGACGCGCGCCGTCTGCCACTTCGACAACGCCTACTGGCTGCCCGACGTCGCCATCCACGGCTACTCGGGCAAGACGAACACGCAGAGCAACACCGCCTTCCGCGGCTTCGGCGGCCCGCAGGGCGCGATCGCGATCGAGAACATCCTCGACAGCATCGCGCGCCGCCTCGGCAAGGATGCGCTCGACGTCCGCCGCGTCAACTTCTACGGCACGGCGGAGCGGAACGTGACGCCGTACGGTCAGCCGATCCGCGACAACATCATTCTCGAGCTCGTCGCCGAGCTGGAGGCGACGAGCGGCTACCGCCGGCGCCGCGCGGAGATCGACGCCTTCAACGCGACCAGCGAGGTCCTCCAGCGCGGCCTGGCGCTCACGCCGGTGAAGTTCGGCATCTCCTTCAACCTCGTCCACCTGAACCAGGCCGGGGCCCTGGTCCACGTGTACGGCGACGGCTCGGTGCTCGTCAACCACGGCGGCACCGAGATGGGCCAGGGCCTGAACACCAAGGTCGCGCAGGTCGTCGCGCACGAGCTCGGCGTGCCCTTCGAGCAGGTGCGCGTCACCGCGACCGACACGCAGAAGATCGCCAACACGTCGGCGACGGCCGCATCGACCGGCAGCGACCTGAACGGCAAGGCGGCGCAGGACGCGGCCCGGCAGGTCAAGGCCCGCCTGGTCGCCTTCGCCGCGGAGCGCTACGCCGTCGAGCCCGGCGCCATCCGCTTCGCCGACGGCACGGTCGCGATCGGCGCCGGACGCACGATGAGCTTCCGCGAGCTGGTCGTGCAGGCCTACATGGCGCGGGTGCAGCTCTGGAGCGACGGCTTCTACGCGACGCCGGGGCTGTCGTGGAACAAGCAGACGATGCAGGGCAGCCCCTTCTACTACTTCGCCTACGGTGCCGCCGTCAGCGAGGTCGTCGTCGACACGCTCACCGGCGAATGGAAGCTGCTCGCCGTGCACGCGCTGCACGACGCCGGCCGCTCGATCAACCGCGCCGTCGACCTGGGCCAGGTCGAGGGCGGCTTCATCCAGGGCATGGGCTGGCTGACGATGGAAGAGCTGGTCTGGCACCCGGACGACGGCACGGCAAAGGCGGGCCTCCTGACGACGCACGCGCCGAGCACCTACAAGATCCCGACCGCGAACGACTGCCCGGCGGCGTTCGACGTGCGCCTGTGGAAGGACGGCGATGCCGACGACAACGCCGCCGACACCATCCATCGGAGCAAGGCCACCGGCGAGCCGCCGCTGCTGCTGCCGTTCTCGGTTTTCTATGCCATCCGCGACGCGGTCTCGGCGGCCGGCGGGCACCGCAGCGACCCGCCGCTGACGGCGCCGGCGACGAGCGAGGCGATCCTGCGCGCGGTGACGGCGGTGAGGACCGGCCGATGATCGAACGCGAGCTGCGCGCCTGCGCCGACGAGTGGCTGGCCGTCGGCCGGGCCGGCATCGTCGTCGAGGTGGTCGAGGCCGCCGGGTCGGTGCCGCGCGGCCGCGGCACGCGCATGCTCGTTGCTGCGGCGGATCTCGCCGGCACGGTCGGCGGCGGGCACCTCGAGCTGAAGGCGATCGTCGTCGCCCGGGCGATGCTCGAGCGCGGCGAGGCCGCCGACCGGTGCGAGCGATTCCCGCTCGGACCGGCCCTCGGCCAGTGCTGCGGCGGGTCGGTGACGCTGGCGTTCGCGCCGCTGTCGGCGCCGGCGCTGACCCGCTGGCCGGTGCCGCCGCCGCTGTTCCACCTGCAGCTGCACGGGGCCGGCCACGTCGGCCGCGCCATCGCGACGCTGCTCGCCACGCTCGACGTCGAGGTCGACTGGTTCGACCAGCGCGACGACGGCTTCCCCGCGGCGACGAACCTGGGCTCGCCCTGGCCGGCGCGGATCCGGCGCACCTCGATCGACACGGTCGAGGCCGAGGTCCGGCACGCGCCACCGGCCGCGTTCTACCTGGTCCTGACCCACGAGCACGCGCTCGACCTGCGCATCACCGAAGCGATCCTGCGGCGCGGCGACTTCGCCTTCTGCGGCCTGATCGGATCGAAGACGAAGCGGGCCGGCTTCATGCGCCGGCTGGCCGAGCGCGGCGTCGAGGCGGAGGCGCTGGCACGCCTGACGTGCCCGATCGGCGTCGACGGCATCGACGGCAAGGCGCCCGAGCTCATCGCGGCGGCGGTCGTCGCCCAGCTGCTGGTCGAGCAGAGCCGCATCGGCGCCAGCGCCACCGTGGCGTGAGAGCCCTTCTCGCCGCCGCCGCGCTGCTGCTCGGCACCAGCGCCGACGCGCACGAGTACTGGCTCATGCCGGCCCGGTTCGCCGCCGCCCCGGGCGAGCGCATCGGCATCGCGCACCGTGTCGGCGCCGGCTGGCCGGGCGAGACGCTGCCGCGCGACCCAGCCCGCGTGCGCCGCTTCAGCCTCGTCGACGCGCAGGGCGAGCGGCCGATCGGCGGCGCCGCCGGCGCCGACCCGGCCGGCACGGCGATGCTGCGCAGCCCGGGCCTGGCCGTCGCCGTCTACCACTCGACGGCCTCGCCGCTGGTTCTCGACGCCGCGGCCTTCGAGGCCTATCTGCGCGAGGAAGGGCTCGAGCCCGTCATCGCCCAGCGGGCGGCGCGCGGCGCCTCGGCCGCGCCGGGCCGCGAGCTCTTCGTGCGCCACGCCAAGACGCTGCTCGCCGTCGGCGGGCCGGGCGCCCCGGCCGGACCCTTCGACCGGCCCGTCGGCCTCGACCTCGAGCTCGTGCCGGAGACCGACCCGCGTTTGCTGATCGACGGCGGCAGCTTCGCGGTCCGCCTCCTGCACCTCGGTCGGCCGCTCGCCGGCGTGCTGGTCAAGGCCATTCCCCAAGCGACCGGGGAGGCGCGCATCGAGCGGCGCAGCGACGCCGCCGGCCGGGTCGTGTTTGCCTTGCCGGCCGCCGGCGTGTGGCTGATCAACGCCGTGCACATGATCGAGGCGCCGCCGGCAAGCGGCGCCGACTGGCAGAGCCTGTGGTCGTCGCTGACGCTGGAGCTGCCGGCAGCGCCGGGCGGAGCCGGGGCGCAGCGCCGGCCGTGAACGGGCACGGCGCGAGCCGCGTCAGAAGCTGCCGAGGCCGCCGTCGACCAGCAGGTCGACGCCGGTGATGAACGAGGCCTCGTCCGAGGCGAGGAAGAGCACGGCCGCGGCGACCTCGTCGGGCGTGCCGAAGCGCTTCATCGGGTTGTGCTCGGCCCAGCGGCCCTTCATCGCCTGCACGGCATCCGCCGTCATGCCCCCGGTGCGCGCGAAGAGCGGCGTCTCGATCGGGCCCGGGCTGACGACGTTGACGCGGATGCCGCGCCCGACCAGCTCGGCGGCCAGCGTGCGTCCGAGCGAGCGCACGCCGGCCTTGCTGGCGCCGTAGAGCGAGCCGGCCGGGTTGCCCTTGCCGGCCGCCACCGAGGCGTTGAGGACGATCGCGCCGCCGGCGCCCATCAGCGGCAGCGCCTTCTGCACCGTGAAGTAGACGCCCTTCAGGTTGACGTTCATGAGCTCGTCCCACTGGGCCTCGGTCGTCGAGGCGACCGGGCCGAAGGTGGCGCTGCCAGCGTTGGCGAAGACGACGTCGAGCCGGCCTGCGCCGAAGGCGCGCGTCGCGCCGATCAGGCCGTCGATGCCGGCCAGGCTGCCGACGTCCGCAACCACCCCCAGCGCCGCTTCGCCGAGCTCGCCGGCGGCGCGCTCGACCGTCGCCGCATCGCGGCCGGCGACGACCACGCGCGCGCCCTCGGCGACGAGCCGTTGCGCGACGCTGAAGCCCATGCCGCTGTTGCCGCCGGTGACGAGCGCGACCTTGCCTTCGAAACGCCTCGGGTTCATGCGCCGTCCTCCTCGCGTGTGTGCCGCCTCGCCTAGAGTATGAGAGCGGGCGGCAGGCACGCGATGGAGGCGGGATGGGCACGGCCACGAGCACGCAGGGCTTCCACGATCCGGAGACGGGGACCGTCTCCTACATCGTCCACGACCGGGCCAGCCGGCGCGCGGCGATCGTCGACCCGGTGCTCGACTACGACGGCAAGTCCGGGCACACCGCCACCCGCTCGGCCGACCGCCTGCTCGCGCACGTCGCCGAGCACGCCCTCGGCGTCGACTGGATCCTCGAGACGCACATCCACGCCGACCATCTCTCGGCCGCGCCCTACCTGCGCCAACGGGTAGGCGGGCGCATCGGCATCGGCGAGCGCATTCGCGAGGTGCAGTCGACGTTCGCGAAGCTGTTCAACTTCGAGCCCGGGTTCGCCGCCGACGGCAGCCATTTCGACCACCTCTTCGTGGACGGCGAGACCTTCCGCATCGGCGAGGTCGAGGCGCGCGCGATGTTCGTTCCCGGCCACACGCCGGCCGACATGGCCTACCTGGTCGACGGCACCGCCTTCATCGGCGACACGCTCTTCATGCCCGACGTCGGCAGCGCCCGCACGGACTTCCCGGGCGGCGACGCGCGCCGGCTGTACCGCTCGATCCGCAGCCTGCTCGCGCTGCCGGCGGACACCGCCCTCTGCGTCTGCCACGACTACCCGCCCGAGACGCGCGGCGCGGCCTGGCAGTGCAGCGTCGCCGAGCAGAGGCAGGAAAACGTCCACGTCCACGACGGGATCGACGAGGACACGTTCGTCGCCATGCGCGAGGCGCGCGACAAGACGCTCGGTGCGCCGGCGCTGATCCTGCCGGCCCTGCAGGTCAACGTGCGCGGCGGCCGGCTGCCAGAGCCCGACGACAACGGCGTCGCCTACCTGCGCATTCCGCTGAATGCGCTGCCCATCGCGGGCCGGTGAGCGCGAATGCCGACAATGGGCCCCGAGATGCCTTGCCCATGAGCCTGCCCCCTCGCCTCGCCGACCAGCTGGAGCGCCTGCGTTCGCAGTTCCTCGCCGGCCGTGCCGAGTGGCAGGGCGGGCGCGAGCCGGTGACGCGGATCCCGGTCGAGAACTACTTCAGCGCCGAGGTCCGCGCCGCCGAGATCGAACGGCTGTTCAGGCCCTTGCCGCTCGTCGTCGGGCACGCGAGCGAGCTCGCGCCCGGCCACGTCCTCGCCCACGACGGCTACGGCGTGCCGATGCTGCTGAGCCGCGACGCCAACGGCGCCTTCCGCGCCTTCCTCAACGTCTGCCGGCATCGCGGCATGCGCCTCGTCGAGGCCGGCGACGCGGCGCAGGCGAAGTCGAGCATCGTCTGCCCGTACCACGGCTGGACCTACCGCCTCGAGGGGGCGCTGCGGCATCGCCTGCATGCCGAAGCGTTCGATGCCTGCGAGGCGGTCGACGAGAGCCTGACGCCGCTCCCGGCCGAGGAGCGGCACGGCCTGCTGTGGGTGGTGCCGACGCCGGGCGGGCGCATCGATCTCGACGCCTTTCTCGGCGGCCTCGATGCGGAACTGCCCTTCTTCGGCCTCGAGGGGCTGCGCCTGTTCCGCACCGTGCAGGCCGAGTACCCGGCGAACTGGAAGCTGATCGTCGATGCCTTCCTAGAGGCGTACCACATCCGGGTCCTGCACAAGGAGACGATCTACCCGTTCTTCGCCGACGGCGTGATCGCCAGCGAGCGCTTCGGCCCGCACATCCAGTCGCTCGTGGCCCGCCGCGCCGGCGAGGAATGGGCCCGCCTGCCGGCGCCCGAGGTCGATGCGACCCGGCCCCGCGACATGGCCGCCCTGGCGCGCCTTGCGACGCCCAACCACACGATCTTCCCGAACACCATCACCATCTTCCATCCCGACTACCTCAGCCTGGTCACGCTCTACCCGACCGGCCCCGAGACGCTGTCGTGGACACACCGCATGCTGATCCCCGCCGACCGCGCCACGCCCGACTGGACCCCGCACTGGGAGAAGACCTTCCGCCTCATCGAGCAGGGCGTGTTCCAGAAGGAAGACATCTTCTGCGCCGTCGGCATCCAGAAGGGGATGCGCAGCGGGGCGAACCGCTTCGTGACCGCGGGACGCGCCGAGCAGGGACTCGGCTGGTTCCACGGCGAGGTGAAGGAGCGCTTGACCGGCGTGGCCGCATGAACGACGAGAACGAAGGAACGCGCTTGGATACGAACGTCGCCGTCATCGGCCTCGGAGCCATGGGCTCGGGCATGGCCGCATCGCTGCGCCGCGCCGGCTGCCGGGTGCACGTCTGCGATGCGCGGCCCGGGGCGGCGGCGGCCTTCGCGGCGCAGGGCGGCGTCGCCTGGGCGTCGCCGGCCGAGGCCGCACGCGCCGCCGAGGTCGTGTTCTCCGTGGTCGTGAACGCGGCACAGACCGAAGCCGTGCTGTTCGGCCTCGACGGCGCTGCCGCGGCGATGCGCCCGGGCAGCACCTTCGTGATGTGCTCGACGGTCGACCCGAACGTCTCGATCGGCTTCGAGGCGCGGGTCGAGGCGCTCGGCCTGCACTACGTCGATGCGCCGATCTCGGGCGGCGCGGCGAAGGCGGCGTCGGCGCAGATGACGGTGATGGGCGCCGGCCGCGACGAAGCCTGGGCCAAGGCCGAGCCGCTCCTGAACGCGATGGCGGCCAAGGTCTACCGCCTCGGCGACCGGGCCGGCAACGGCAGCAAGGTGAAGATCATCAACCAGCTGCTTGCCGGCGTGCACATCGCGGCGGCGGCCGAGGCGATGGCGCTCGGCCTGCGCGAAGGCGTCGACGCGCACGCGCTCTACGACGTCATCACGCACAGCGCCGGCAACAGCTGGATGTTCGAGAATCGCATGGCGCACGTCCTGGCGGCCGACTACACGCCGCTCTCGGCGGTCGACATCTTCGTCAAGGACCTCGGCCTCGTGCTCGACACGGCGCGGGCGAGCAAGTTCCCCCTGCCGCTGGCCAGCACCGCGCACCAGATGTTCATGCAGGCATCGACGGCCGGCTACGCCAAGGAGGACGACGCCGCCGTGATCAAGATCTTCCCGGGCATCGAGCTGCCGAAGAAGGCGCCGTGATGAGCATCCGCCTCGGCTGCATCGCCGACGACTTCACCGGCGCCACCGACCTCGCCAACAACCTGGTCCGCGCCGGCATGCGCGTGGTCCAGGCCATCGGCGTGCCGGACGACGACGCACCGGCGGCGACGGGGGCGCCCGGCGACGTCGACGCCGTCGTCGTCGCCCTCAAGTCGCGCACGATCGAGCCGGAGGCCGCGGTGGCGCAGTCGCTGGCCGCCTGCCGCTTCCTGCGCGCCGGCGGTGCGACGCAGATCTACTTCAAGATCTGCTCGACCTTCGACTCGACGCCGCGCGGCAACATCGGCCCGGTGCTCGAGGCGCTCATGGACGAGCTCGGCTGCGCCTTCACGATCGCGACGCCGGCCTTTCCCGACAACGGCCGCACCGTCTTCAAGGGCCACCTCTTCGTCGGCGACGTGCTGCTGTCGGACAGCGGCATGCGCCAGCACCCGCTGACGCCGATGACCGATGCCAACCTGGTGCGCGTGCTGCAGGCGCAGCTGCACGGGCCGGCGCGGCGCCGCGTCGGCCTCGTCGACCACCGCGCCGTCGCCGGCTCGGCGGCGGCGATCGGCGAACGCTTCGCCGCATTGCAGGCGAGCGGCGTCGCCATCGCCGTCGTCGACGCGGTCGGCAACGACGACCTGCACCGCCTCGGCGAGGCCGTCGCCCGGATGCCGCTGGTCTGCGCCGGCTCGGGGCTGGCGATCGGCCTGCCGCGCAACTTCGGCATCGCGCCGTCGGAGCAGTCGGCGACGCTGCCGGTGGTCGACGGGCGCTGCGCCATCGTCTCCGGAAGCTGCTCGGAGGCGACCAACGCGCAGGTCGCCGACTTCCTCCGCTCGGGCGGCGCCGCACGGCGCATCGAGCCGCGCATGCTGCGCACCGACGACCGCCACGGCACCGTGCACGCCATCGCCCGCTGGGCCGAGCAGTCGTGGGCCGCTGCGCCGGAGGGGCCGGTGCTCGTCTACAGCACCGCCTCGCCTGCGGACGTCGCCGCGGCGCAGGCCGCGCTTGGCGCCGAGAAGGCCGGCGCCATGGTCGAGACACTGCTCGGCGAGGTCGCGCAGGCACTGGTCGAGCGCGGTGCGCGCCGCCTCGTCGTCGCCGGCGGCGAGACCTCGGGCGCCTGCGTGCAGGCGCTCGGCATCCGGCAGATGCGCATCGGCGCGCAGATCGACCCGGGCGTTCCGTGGTGCCATGCCGAAGCCGCGGCCGCGGGTCCGGGCGGCCTGCTGCTGGCGCTGAAGTCCGGCAACTTCGGCGCGGTCGACTTCTTCAGCCGCGCCTTCCGGCAAGAGCAGTGACCGAAGCGGCCTTGCGAGAGGAGATCTGCCGCGTCGGCCGCTCGCTGCATGCGCGCGGCTACGTGCACGGCAGCACGGGCAACATCAGCGCCCGTCTCGGCGACGGCTTTCTCATCACCGCCACCGACGCGTCGCTCGGCGAGCTCGACCCGTCCGGCCTGGTGAAGGTCGGCGCCGACGGCTCGGCACCGGCGGGCGCTCGGCCGAGCAAGACGCTGGCGCTGCACCGTCGCATCTATGCCGCGGCGCCCGAGGCGGGCTGCACCATCCACACCCATTCGCGGCACCTCGTCGGCCTGAGCCTGGCGCTGGGCGACGAGGCGCGCGACGACCTGCTGCCGCCGATCACGCCGTACTTCGTCATGAAGGTCGGCCACGTTCCGCTCATCGCCTTGCACCGGCCGGGCGATCCGCGCGTCGCCGATCTCGTCGCCGCGGCGATCGAGCGCTCGCGCGCCCGCGGCGTGCCGATCCGCGCCGTGATGCTGGCCCGGCTCGGCCCCAACGTCTGGCACGACACGCCGGCGTCGGCCATGGCCGTGCTCGAGGAGCTCGAGGAAACGGCCCGCCTGTGGCGCGGCTGCGCGACGCCGCCGGCGCCGCTCTCGCCGTCGCAGCTGGCCGAGCTGCAGGAGCAGTTCGGCTGCCGCTGGTGACCAGGACAGAACAAGGAACCCCGATGCCCCGCTTCGCCGCCCACCTCAGCATGATGTACGTGGAGCACGCCTTCCTCGACCGCTTCGCTGCCGCCGCTCGCGACGGCTTTCGCGCCGTCGAGTTCCTGTTCCCGTACGAATGGCCGGCGCCGACGCTGGCCGCGGCGCTGGCGCAGAACGGCCTGCAGCAGGTGCTCTTCAACGCGGTGCCGGGCGACTTCGCCGGCGGCGAGCGGGGCCTCGCCTGCCTGCCCGGCCGCGAAGCCGAGTTCCGCGCCGGCGTCGAGCGCGGCCTCGACTACGCCGCCGCCCTCGCCTGCCCGCGCCTGCACGTGATGGCCGGGCTGGTGCCGGCCAACGCGACGCGCGAGGCGCTGCGCCCGCTGTACATCGCGAACCTGGCCTGGGCCGCGCAGCGCGCCGCCGACGCGAAGGTCGACATCCTGATCGAGCCGATCAACACGCGCGACATCCCCGGCTACTTCCTCAACCGGCAGGACGAGGCGCACGCCGTGCTGGCCGGGATCGGTGCCGCCAACCTCAAGGTGCAGATGGACCTCTACCACTGCCAGATCGTCGAGGGCGACGTCGCCATGAAGCTGCGCCGCCACCTGCCGTCGGGCCGCGTCGGCCACCTGCAGATCGCCGGCGTGCCGGAGCGACACGAGCCGGATCGCGGCGAGGTGAACTACCCGTATCTCTTCGACGTGATCGACGAGCTCGGCTTCGACGGCTGGATCGGCTGCGAATACCGGCCCGCCGCCGGCACGTCGGAAGGGCTCGGCTGGCTGCAGCGCGCACGCCGTGAGCCCGGCGGCGCCGCCGATTAGCCCTAGTCGGGCTTGACCTTCGCGCGCGCGATCACCGGCTTCCAGCGCTCGCGCTCCTGCGCGATGTAGGCGACGAACTCGGCCGGCGTGCTGCCGACGGCGATGGCGGCGTCGCTGCTCAGCCGTTCGAGGGCGGCGGGCTCCTGGACCGCCCGCGCCGCGGCCGCGGCAAGCTTGTCGGCCGCTGCCGCGGGCAGGCTGGCCGGGGCGAGCAGGCCGTACCACTGCGTCATCTCGAAGCCGGGGTAGCCCTGCTCTGCGACGGTGGGCACGTCCGGCAGCTGAGGAATGCGCCGCGTCGTGCCGGTGGCGATGCAGCGCAGCTTGCCGGTGCGGATGAACTGCAGGATCGCCGGCGCGCCCACCGAGGCCGCCTGCAGCCTGCCGGCGAGCAGGTCGGTCAGCTGCGGGCCGGTGCCGCGGTACGGCACGTGCAGGATGAAGGTGCCCGTCGCCATCTTCAGGTACTCGAAGGCAAGATGGCCGGCGCTGCCGTTGCCGGCCGAGCCGTAGTTCATCTGTCCCGGCTTGGAGCGGGCCAGGGCGACGAACTCCTTCAGGTTCTGCGCCGGCACGTCCGGGTGCACGACGTAGAGGCTCGGCACCTTGGCGAGCAGGGAGATCGGGCGGAAGTCCTTCTGCGGGTCGTAGGGCAGCTTTTCGAAGATGAACGGGTTGACGGCGAGCGTGCCGATGTGGCCGAGGATCAGCGTGTGCTGGTCTTCGGCCCGCGCCACCTCGGCCATGGCGATGTTGCCGGCGCCACCGGGCTTGTTGTCGACGAAGACGCTCTGCCCCAGCAGCCGGGAGAGCTCGACGGCGATGGAGCGGGCGACGATCTCCGAGCTGCCGCCCGGGGCGAAGGGGACCACGAAGCGGATCGGCCGGCTCGGCCAGGCGGCCTGTGCGTTGGCCAACCCGGGCAAGGTGCCGGCGAGAGCGGCTGCGATCGCGCTGCGGAGGGCCTCGCGGCGGCTGCGGTCGAGGCCGCTCGAGAGGGTCAATCGGGTGCTCATCCGCGGATTCTCGCCCGTCGCGCGGGGTATTCTCCGCCCCATGTACTTGCGCTTCTTCGGCCTGAAGCAGGAGCCGTTTTCACTCGCGCCGGACCCCCGTTATCTCTACATGAGCAAGCGCCACCGGGAGGCGCTCGCCCACCTGCTCTACGGCGTCGGCGGCGGCGGCGGCTTCGTCCTGCTGTCGGGCGAGATCGGCGCCGGCAAGACCACCGTCTGCCGCTGCTTCCTCGAGCAGATCCCCAAGCGCAGCAATGTCGCCTACATCTTCAATCCCAAGCTCACGGTCATCGAGCTGCTGCGCACCATCTGCGACGAGTTCCGCGTCCCCTACGAGCTGCCACAGGGCGAGCCGGCGACGGTCAAGGGCTACGTCGATCCGCTCAACGACTTCCTGCTCAAGACGCACGCGGTCGGGCAGAACAACGTGCTCATCATCGACGAGGCGCAGAACCTGTCGGCCGACGTCCTCGAGCAGCTGCGCCTGCTCACCAACCTCGAGACCAACGAGAAGAAGCTGCTGCAGATCGTCCTCATCGGGCAGCCCGAGCTGCGCACGATGCTCGAGCGGCCGGAGCTCGAGCAGCTGGCGCAGCGCGTGATCGCGCGCTTCCACCTGAAGGCGCTGTCGTCCAAGGAGACCGAGCACTACATCCGGCACCGCCTCTCGGTCGCCGGCATGACGCGATCGATCCCGTTCGACCGCAAGGCGGTGGAGCGGATCCACGTGATCGCGCGCGGGGTGCCGCGGCGCATCAACCTGCTCTGCGATCGCGCCATGCTCGGCGCCTACGCGCACGGCAAGCAGCTCATCGACGCGCCGATGATCGAGAAGGCGGCGCGCGAGGTGTTCGGCAGGTCGGAGTCGCCAGGCCCGGACCGCTCGCGCGTGGCCCAGGGCGCCGGCACCGGGTTGATCGTCGCGACCGGGCTGGCGCTGGCCGCGCTGGTGGCGTTCGCCGGGTACGGCGGATGGCGCAAGTTCGTCCAGCCGGAGACGGCCGCCGCGAGTGCACCGGCAGCGGCGCGAGCGAGCCTGGGCGGCGCCGGCACCCGCGGTGCGTCGGCCGGCACAAGCGGAGCCGCCACCGCCGCGTCGGCTGCGGCCAGCAGCACGGTGG
>NZ_JANODC010000131.1:0-5614 GCF_031412495.1 Rhizobacter sp.
CAAGGTCGTCGCCGCGACGCTGGTCCGGCCGGACGACGAGATCATGCTGATAACCGACAGCGGCGTGCTGGTGCGCACGCGCGTCGCCGAGATTCGCGAGCTCGGCCGGGCGACGCAAGGCGTGACCCTCATCGCCCTCGACGACGGGGCCAAGCTGATCAGCCTGCAGCGCATCGTCGAGAACGATGCCAACGGCGATGCCGACGAACCGGTCGACGGCGCGGCCACTGAAGGAGACGACGAGTGAGGATGCTTTTGCGGGCCCTGGCCCAAACGGCCGGATGTGCGGCGGCGATCGCCCTGGCGAGCGCGGCGAGCGCGCAGGGCACGACCAAGAAGGAGCTGATCCAGCGGGTGCTGCAGGCCCAGCAGTTCGAAATCGAGAACGTGTCGCGGAACATCGTCGAGCGACCTGCCGCACAGATGATGCAGGAGGCCGGTCTCGCCATGCAGCGCCAGGTGCCGGCCGACAAGCGCGAGGCCATGGGCAAGTCGATCGAGGCCGAGGTGCGCAAGTACATCGACGAGTCCTACCCGCTCGTTCGCGAGCGTGCCCTCAAGCTCGCTCCGACGACAATCGGGGCCGTGCTCGAGGAGAAGATGACGGAGGACGAGCTCAAGCAGCTCGTCACCTGGCTCGAATCGGGCACCAACAAGAAGTTCCAGCAGCTCGGCCCGGACATGCGCAACGGCTTCATCCAGAAGGTGCTCGCCGAATCCGGGCCGGTGGTCGATCCCAAGATCAAGGCCCTCGACGCGCGCATTCGCGTGATCCTCGGGGTGCCTGCCGCAGCGCCGGCGGCGCAGCCCGCACCGGGGTCGCAGGCACCGCGACCGGGTCCGGCGTCCAGCCGGCCGGCGCCGAAGTAGCCGCCGGCTCGCGATGTCGACCCGCACGCCGGAGCCCGGCTCCGACCTGCAGTCGCAGCGGGCGCGCATCGATGCCATCGACCGAGAGCTGCTCGCCCTGCTCAACCGCCGGGCAACGGTCGCGCTGGCGATTGGCGAGCTGAAGCGTGCTGAGGGCTCGCCGGCATTCCGGCCGGAGCGCGAGGCGGCGGTGATCGAAGGCCTGAAGTCGGCCAACACCGGGCCCCTGCCGGCCGCCGGCGTGGCGCCCATCTGGCGCGAGATCATGTCGGCGTGCCGCGCCCTCGAGACGCCGACCCGCGTCGCCTACCTCGGGCCGGCCGGCACCTTCAGCGAACTGGCCGCACTCGGCTACTTCGGCTCGTCCATCGTGCGGCTGCCGTGCGCGAACGCCGACGAGGTTTTCCACGCCGCGAGCGCCGGGGCCGCCGACTTCGGCGTCGTGCCCGTCGAGAACTCGAGCGAAGGCGTGGTGACGCGCTCGCTCGACCTGTTCCTGACGACGCCGCTGGTCATCGTTGGCGAGACCAGCCTGTACGTGCGCCACAACCTGCTTCGTTCGAGCGACTCGCTGGACGGCATCGAGGCGGTGTGTGCCCATCCGCAGGCGCTCGCGCAGTGCCACGGCTGGCTGACCCGGCATCTGCCGCTCGCCGAGCGACGACCGGTGTCCAGCAACGCCGAGGGGGCGCGCCTGGCGAGCGTCGATGCCAAGCTCGCCGGCATCGCCGGCGATCGCGCGGCCAGCGAGTACGGCCTGCACGTGGTCGCGCCGGCGATCCAGGACGATGCCCACAACCGCACCCGCTTCGCCGTCCTCGCCGATCCCGCCGTCCACCCTGCGCCCAAGGCTTCGGGGCACGACTGCACCAGCCTCGTCGTCTCGGTGACGAACCGGCCGGGCGCGGTGCACGACCTGCTGCAGCCGCTGAAGGCGCATGGCGTCTCGATGACCCGCTTCGAATCCCGCCCGGCTCGATCCGGCCAGTGGGAGTACTACTTCTACGTCGACCTCGAGGGCCACCCCGACCAGCCGCACGTCGCGCTCGCCTTGAAGGAACTGCGCGCCGCCTGCGCGTTCTTCAAGCTGCTGGGCGCCTATCCGGTCGACGCGCACTAGGGCACCCGCATGTTCAATCAGCTCGGCGTGATCGGTTGCGGCCTGATGGGCGGCTCGTTCGCGCTCGCCCTCAAGAAGGCCGGCCTCGTCCGTCGCGTCATCGGCTACAGCAAGTCTCCCTCGACGACGGAGCAGGCCAGGCGCCTCGGCGTCATCGACACGGCGGCCGAGTCGGCGCTGCTCGCCGTGTCGGGCTCGGACATCGTCCTCATTGCCGTTCCAGTGGCGGCGACCGAGGCGACGTTCAAGGCGATCCGGCACCTGGTCGAGCCTGGATCGCTGCTGATGGACGTCGGCTCGACCAAGCGCGACGTCGTCGACGCGGCCCGGCGCGTGCTCAAGGATCGCATCACGTCCTTCGTGCCGGCGCATCCGATCGCCGGCAAGGAGGTGTCCGGCATCAGCAACGCCGACGCCTCGCTCTACCAGGGCCGGCAGGTGATCCTCACGCCGCTGCCGAAGACCTCGCCCGAGCTCGTGCAGAAAGCCACCGATGCCTGGGCCGGCATCGGCGCGCACGTGCTCCGCATGACCCCCGAGGACCACGACGCCGCGTTCGCGGCGGTCAGCCACCTGCCGCACGTCCTGGCGTTCGCCTTCTTCAACTCCATCGCGCGGCAGCCCGCCGGCCGCGACTACCTGTCGCTCGGCGGCCCCGGCTTTCGCGACTTCACCCGCATCGCCGCCAGCAACCCGGCGGTCTGGCGCGACATCCTGATGTCCAACCGCGAGGAGATCCTCAAGCAGGCGCAGAACTTCAGGCACACCCTCGACGCGATGGAGCACGTCATCCGCAACGGCAACGTGGAAGCCCTGGAGGCGCTCATCCGCAACGCCAGCGAAGCGCGCGCAGGCTGGCAGATGAACGCGTCGACCCCGCACACGCACCGCTGAGGCGGGGCCACGACGCGCACGCCGCGCCATGTACGCGACCCGCTTCCTCGACCTCCCGCCCTTGACCGGCATCGCCGGCAGCGTGCGCGTGCCGGGGTCGAAAAGCATCTCGAACCGGGCGCTTCTGCTGGCCGGCTTCGCCGCTGGCACGACGCGCATCGAAGGGCTGCTCCACTCCGACGACACCCACGTGATGCTGCAGGCGCTCGCCCAGCTCGGCTGCGGCGTCGGCGTCGAGGGCGAGGGCGACCGGCTGGCCGTCACCGGCATCGGCGGTTGCGCGGCTGTCCAGAAAGCGAGCCTGCACCTCGGCAACGCAGGCACGGCGATGCGCCCGCTCGCAGCCGCGCTCGCCATCAGCGCACCCCCCGGGGCGGCCTACGAACTGCGCGGCACCGCGCGCATGCACGATCGCCCGATCGGCGACCTCGTCGACGCCCTGCGCGCGCTCGGCTGCCGCATCGACTACCTCGGTCGCCAAGGCTACCCGCCGCTGTCGATCGGCGCTCCGTCCGGCAGCTGGGACGAGGGTGCCCCGGTTCGCGTCCGCGGCGACGTGTCGAGCCAGTTCCTCACTTCGCTGCTGCTGGCCCTGCCGCTGCGAGCCGCCGCCCTGCCCCTGACCGTCGAGGTCGACGGCGAGCTGATTTCGCGCCCCTACGTCGACATCACCCTGCGCCTGCTCGAGCGCTTCGGCGTCACGGTCGAGCGCGACGGCTGGCGCCGCTTCACGCTGCCGGGCGGCGGATCGCTCCGCTCGCCGGGCACCTTCGCGGTCGAGGGCGATGCGTCGTCGGCGTCCTACTTCATCGCCGCCGCGGCCATCGCCGCCGGCGCGGGCCTCTGCATCGAGGGCATCGGCAGCGACTCGATGCAGGGCGACATCGCCTTCGTCGACGCGGCCCGGGCGATGGGTGCATCGATCGACGCATCGCCGAGCCGGCTCGTCGTCCGGCGCGGCCGCATGCCGCTCCTGCCCATCCGGCTCGACTGCAACCACATGCCGGATGCGGCGATGACGCTCGCGGCGCTGGCCCTGTTCGCCGAGGGCACGTCGCGGCTCGAGAACATCGCCAGCTGGCGCGTCAAGGAGACCGACCGGCTGGCGGCGATGGCCACCGAGCTGCGCAAGCTCGGCGCGGCCGTCACCGAAGGCAGCGACTTCCTCGAGATCACGCCGCCCGCGCTCTGGCAGGCGGCCTCGATCTCGACCTACGACGACCACCGCATGGCGATGGCGATCTCCCTGGCGGCGTTCAACGCGGCTGCCGAAGCCTCGCCGCCGGTCCCGGTCCGCATCCTCGACCCGCGCTGCGTCGGCAAGACCTGGCCCGACTACTTCGAGACGCTGCTCGGCGTGGCTTCGGCGCCACGAAGCGCCATCCCGGTGCTGACGATCGACGGCCCCACCGCCTCCGGAAAGGGCACGCTGGCCGGCGCCGTCGCCGCCGCGCTCGGCTATCGCCTGCTCGATTCCGGCGCCCTGTACCGGGCGACGGCGATCGCCGCCATCGACGCCGGCGTCGCCGCCGACAACGAGGACGGCCTGGCGACGCTGGCCGCCGGCCTGGACCTGCGCTTCGAGGGGGGGCGAACCTTCCTCGGGCCGCGCGAGGTCACGGCAGCCCTGCGCCGCGAGGACGTCGGCGCACTGGCGTCTCGCATCTCGGCGTGGCCCCGCCTGCGCGCCGCCCTGCTCGACCTGCAGATCGACTTCCGCCGGCTGCCCGGGCTGGTCGCCGACGGGCGCGACATGGGCACGGTCGTCTTCCCGGACGCGGAGCTGAAGGTCTTCCTCACCGCCAGCGCTGCCGAACGGGCCGTGCGACGGGCCCGGCAATTGGAAAAAATGGGCTTTTCCGCTAACATCGACAGTCTTCGCGCCGACCTCGAGGGCCGCGACGCACGCGACATGAATCGCAGCGCGTCGCCCTTGAAGCCAGCAGAAGGCGCGCTGATGCTGGACAACTCGGCCCTTTCCATCGAAGCCTCGACGGAAGCGGTGCTCGAAGCCTGGCAGCAGCGCAGGCCTTTCGACCGAACGCCGGTCTGAAGGTCGACAGGTTTGCAACCTGTCCGGCCCGCCGCTTTCCCACCTCGTGCTGCATGGCACATCGAAGCGTCGGATCAGTCACCTAACCCCGCAGCCATCGCAAGACGGCCGCACCGGAAAAACCAAGCAATGCCCCAAGCCCAAGTCGCCTCCTCGCCTGCGTCCGAATCCTTCGCGCCCGACTCGTTCGCGGCGATGTTCGAGGATTCCCTCAAGAAGGCCGAGATGCGGAGCGGCGAAGTGATCACCGCCGAAGTGGTGCGTGTCGAGCACAACTTCGTCGTCGTCAACGCCGGCCTCAAGTCCGAGGCCTATGTCCCGATCGAGGAATTCAAGAACGACCAGGGCGAGCTCGAGGTCCAGCCGGGCGACTTCGTCTCGGTCGCGATCGACGCGGTCGAGAACGGATACGGCGACACCATCCTGTCGCGCGACAAGGCCAAGCGGCTCGCCTCCTGGCTCTCGCTCGAGAACTCGCTCGAGTCGGGCGAATTCGTCACCGGCACGGTGAACGGCAAGGTCAAGGGCGGCCTCACGGTGCTGGTCAACGGCATCCGCGCCTTCCTGCCGGGGTCGCTCCTCGACACGCGTCCGGTCAAGGACATGAGCCCGTTCGAGGGCAAGACGATGGAGTTCAAGGTCATCAAGCTCGACCGCAAGCGCAACAACGTCGTGCT
>NZ_JANODC010000132.1:0-5155 GCF_031412495.1 Rhizobacter sp.
CTTCGTCGTCAACGGCCAGAAGGTCTGGATCTCGCGCATCCAGCACAGCGACTGGATGATCCTGCTGGCGCGGACGACGCCGCTGGCCGAGGTGGCGAAGAAGACCGAGGGCATGTCGATCTTCATGGTCGACCTGCGCGCGGCCGAGCAGGGCGGCATGACGGTGCGGCCGATCGCCAACATGGTCAACCACGAGACCAACGAGCTCTTCTTCGAGAACCTCGAGATTCCGGCCGAGCACCTGATCGGCGAGGAAGGCAAGGGCTTCCGCTACATCCTCGACGGGCTCAACGCCGAGCGGACGCTGATCGCCGCCGAGTGCATCGGCGACGGCCGCTGGTTCATCGACCGGGTCACGGCCTACGCGAAGGAGCGGGTCGTGTTCGGCCGGCCGATCGGCCAGAACCAGGGCGTGCAGTTCCCCATCGCCGAGGCCCACATCGAGATCGAGGCGGCGGACCTGATGCGCTTTCGCGCCTGCGAGCTGTTCGACGCGCACCAGCCCTGCGGCGCCGAGGCCAACATGGCCAAGTACCTGGCGGCCAAGGCGAGCTGGGAAGCGGCCAACGCCTGCATCCAGTTCCACGGCGGCTTCGGCTTCGCGCACGAGTACGACGTCGAGCGCAAGTTCCGCGAGACGCGGCTCTACCAGGTGGCGCCGATCTCGACCAACCTCATCCTCAGCTATGTCGGCGAGCACCTGCTCGGCCTGCCGCGTTCCTTCTGAGGATGCCCGCGTCGTGAAGCCGCTCGAAGGCATCGTCGTCGTCGCCCTCGAGCACGCGATCGCGGCGCCGTTCTGCACCCGGCAGCTGGCCGACCAGGGCGCGCGCGTGATCAAGGTCGAGCGGCCCGGCACGGGCGACTTCGCGCGGCGCTACGACGGCCGCGTCCGCGGGCTCGCCTCGCACTTCGTGTGGACCAACCGCGGCAAGGAAAGCCTGACGCTGGACCTCAAGCACGCGCAGGCACCGGCCATCCTCGATTCCTGGCTGGCGCGGGCCGACGTGCTGGTGCAGAACCTCGCCCCCGGTGCCGCGGGCCGCCTGGGCCTGTCGTTCGAGGCGCTGCACGAGAAGCACCCGCGGCTCGTCGTCTGCGACATCTCCGGCTACGGCGACGACCCGGCGCGGCCCGGCCCCTTCCGCGACAAGAAGGCCTACGACCTCCTGATCCAGAGCGAGTCGGGATTCCTGTCGATCACCGGCACGGCCGACGAGCCGGCCAAGGCCGGCTGCTCGATCGCCGACATCGCCGCCGGCATGTACGCATACAGCAGCATCCTCGCCGCCCTGATCGAGCGCGGCCGCACCGGCCGCGGCCGGCGCATCGACATCTCGATGCTCGAGAGCATGGCCGAGTGGATGGGCTACCCGCTGTATTACGCCTTCGACGGCGCTGCCCCGCCGCCGCGCAGCGGCGCCGCGCATGCCACCATCTACCCGTACGGGCCGTTCCCGGCCGGCGACGGCGGCGTGGTGATGCTCGGCCTGCAGAACGAGCGCGAGTGGCAGCTCTTCTGCGAGCACGTGCTCGGCCAGCCTGAGCTGGCAACCGATGCCCGCTTCGCGACCAACGCGGCACGCAACGCCGCGCGCGAGGCCTTGCGGGAGATCGTCGTCGCCGCCTTCGCCGGCCTGACGGCAGCGCAGGTCGTCGCCCGGCTGGACGCGGCGCAGATCGCCAATGCCCGCGTCAACGGCATGGCCGAGCTGTGGGCGCATCCGCAGCTGCAGGCGCGCGGCCGCTGGGTCGATGTCGACACGCCGGCCGGCCCGGTGCCGGCGCTGCTGCCGCCGGGGATCGGCGACGCGGGACAGGCGGGCATGGGTGCGGTGCCGGGTGTCGGCCAGCACACCGACGCCCTCCTGGCCGAGGTCGGCCTCGGGCCTGCCGAGGTCGATCGCCTGCGTGCGGCTGGGGCGGTCTAGTCGCCCCGTGGGGTTCGCCTGCATTGCCGGCCTGCGCCGAGGACCCTAAGGTGCAGTCGTTCAACGCCGGGCCACAGCCATGAAACTCGACATCGGGCGCGACGGCGCCGTCTTCGTGGTCGGCGCCGGCATCATGGGTGCCGGCATCGCCCAGATCGCGGCGCAGGCCGGCCACGCGGTCCGCCTCTACGACGCGCGCGAAGGTGCGGCGGCGGCAGCCGTCGGCAAGCTGGGCACGACGCTCGACGGGCTGGCTGCCAAGGGCAAGGTCGATCCCACCGAAGCCAGGGCCGTCGCTGCGCGCGTGAGCGCTGCCTCCAGCCTCGACGATGCCGCCGGCGCGGCCCTCGTGATCGAGGCCATCGTCGAGGACGCAGAGGCGAAGCGGGCCCTGTTCCGCAACCTCGAGGCCACCGTCGGCGACGCATGCCTGCTCGCCTCGAACACCTCGTCGATCTCGATCACCGCGCTCGCCGCCGGGCTGCGCCTGCCCGGCCGCTTCGTCGGCATGCACTTCTTCAACCCGGTGCCTCTGATGAAGCTGGTCGAGGTCGTCTCCGGCCTGCAGACCGACCCGGCGGTGGCCGCGGCGATCTTCGAGCTGGCCCGACGCTGGAGCAAGACGCCGGTGCACGCGCGCTCGACACCGGGCTTCATCGTCAACCGCATCGCCCGCCCCTACTACGCCGAGGCGCTGGCCCTGCTCCTCGAACGGGCCGCCGAGCCGGCGGCCATCGACGCCTGCCTGCGCGGCGCCGGCTTCCGCATGGGGCCGTGCGAGCTGATGGACCTGATCGGCCACGACACGAACTTCGCCGTCACCCGGTCGGTGTTCGAGGCCAACTTCGGCGACAGGCGCTACGTGCCGTCGCTGGTCCAGCGCGAGCTCGTCGACGGCGGCCTGCTGGGGCGCAAGTCCGGACGCGGCTTCTTCATCCATCCGGCCCCGGCCGCTGCGGAGGCGCCCGCGTTCGAGGCGCCCGCGGTGCCGGCCGGCGCCATCGTCGCCCTGCACGGGACCGGGGTGGCGATCGACCGCTGGGCGGCCCGCCTCGACGCCGCCGACATCGCCTACGAGGCCGATCCGGCGAGCCGCTGGACCGGGCTGCAGACCGATGTCGGCGAGCTGCGCCTGGGCGATGGCCGGGCTGCGGCGCAGGTCGCCGCGGAGGAAGCCCTGCGCGACGTGGCCCTGTTCGACCTGCCGGTCGCGCCCGCCGGCGGACCGCCGGGCGCGATGCTCGCCTGCTCGGTCGCCGCCAGCACGTCGCCGGCGTGGCGCGAGCAGGCCCTGCAGTGGCTGCGCATCGCGGGCTGGGCGCCGACGCTGGTCGGCGACGCGCCGGGCCTGGTCGTCGCGCGAACGGTGGCGATGCTGATCAACGAGGCCTGCGACGCGGTGCTGCAGGGCGTCTGCACGCCGGAAGGCGCCGACCTGGCGATGAAGCTCGGCGTCAACCACCCGGCCGGCCCGTTCGAGTTCCTCGCCCGCTGGAACGCCGCTGCGGTGGTGGCCCTGCTCGACCGCCTCGACGCGCATTACCGCGGCGAGCGCTACCGGGTCAGCCCGGAGCTGCGACAGCGCGCCTGGGCCGAGCAGCTGGCCGCTTCCCGATGACGACGCGGGCGGGCGCAGGGTTTGCCATGGCTGCCGCTTCCGGCAGGGATGCCCTGCCAGCGCCCGGAGAAGTCGTCACGCGCCCGTCATCCTCGCACCGTGTGCTCCTGCTCGGTGCCGCGGCCCTCGCCGCGGCGCTCGCCGGCTGCGAGAAGACGACGGTCACGACGCAGACGCCGACCGGTACGACCACGACCACGACCATCGGGCCCAGTGCGGCCGCGAGCGAGGGGATGGCGCGTGCCGGCGACGTGCTCGCCGACACCGCCATGACGGCGAAGGTCAAGGCCGCGCTCATCGCCGACCCCGATATCGAGGCGATGCTCATCGACGTCGACAGCCGCGACGGCGCGGTGAAGCTCGCCGGCACCCAGCCGAGCCAGAACGGCATCGACCGCGCCGTCGGCATCGCCAGGGGGATCGACGGCGTGAAGTCGGTCGACAACCGGCTCAGCGTCGATGCGTCGGCGGCAGCGGCGTCGGCATCGTCGGCGCCGAACGCGGGGGCGGCGATCGCCGACGCCGCGAGCCAGGCCGTCGGCCGCGCCGGCGAGGCGATCGCCGACGGGGTGCTGACCGCCTGGGTGAAGGGCGCCCTGCTCGTCGACGAGCAGGTCAAGGGCCTGCAGGTCGACGTCGATGCCAGCGACGGCGTCGTGACGCTGAAGGGCGCCGTCGACAACGCCTCCAGCGTGGCGCGGGCGCAGGCCATCGCCCAGGGCATCGAAGGGGTGAAGTCGGTGCAGAACCGGCTCACGGTCAAGGGCCCCGCCTGACGGCGCCTAAGATCAGCCCCCACACCGTGCCGGGGGTCTTCCGATGAAGCTCGTCATCGCACAGATGAAGCATGAGACGAACACCTACTCGCCGGTGCCGACGCCGCTCGGGCGCTTCGCCGTCGGGGGCGGCAGCCCGCCCGAAGGGGACGCCGCGCGCGCGGCGTACCGCGGAACCGGGTCGGCCATCGCCGCCTTCATCGAACTCGCCGACGCGGCCGGCGCCGAGGTCGTGATCCCGATCGCGGCCAGTGCCTGGCCGAGCGGGCCGGTCGAGGACGCCGCCTTCGAGCACATCGCCGGTCGCATCTGCGCCGCGGTCTCTGGCGGCTGCGACGGCGTGCTGCTCGACCTGCACGGCGCGATGGTCACGCAATCGCACGACGACGGCGAGGGCGAACTGCTGCGCCGGATCCGCGCCATCGCTGCCGACGTGCCGATCGCCCTGGCCCTCGACATGCACACCAACCTCTACGACGAGTGCGCCCGCGACGCGACGGTGATCGCCGGCTACCAGACCTATCCGCACATCGACATGCACGAGACCGGCGTGCGCGCCGGCCGCGCCATGCTGGACCTGCTTGCCGGCCGGGCCCGGCCGACGATGGCCTGGGGCCGCCGCTCGATGCTGCCGCACGTGATGCGCCAGGGCAGCGACGACGCGCCGAACCGCGAGCTGCAGGCGCGCTGCCGGGCGATCGAAGCAGAGGGTGCGCTTTGCGCCAGCGTCTTCGTCGGCTTCCCGAACGCCGACATCGAGTACGCCGGCCTCTCGGCCGTGGTCGTGACCGACGGCGACCCCGGCCTGGCCCGGCGCTGGTGCGACGAGC
>NZ_JANODC010000133.1:0-2144 GCF_031412495.1 Rhizobacter sp.
CCATCGCGACGACGGCCTGACGGTGGGTCATGGCGGCGCAGCGCGACGTGTTACGCCGCTTCGCGCGAAGCCTTCTTGCGGTCGTGTTCCTTCAGGAAGCGCTTGCGCAGGCGGATCGACTTCGGCGTGATCTCGACCAGCTCGTCGTCGGCGATGAACTCCACGGCCGACTCCAGCGTCAGGATGATCGGCGGCGTGATCTTGATCGCGTCCTCCTTGCCCGAGACGCGGAAGTTGGTGAGCTGCTTGCCGCGCACCGCATTCACCACCAGGTCGTTGTCGCGGCTGTGGATGCCGACGATCATCCCTTCGTACAGCGGGTCGCCGGCCTTGACGAACATGCGGCCGCGGTCGTCGAGCTTGCCGAGCGAATACGTCACCGCCTCGCCGTCGTCCTGGCTGATCAGCACGCCGTTCTTGCGGCCGTCGATCTCGCCCTTGTAAGCCTCGTAGCTGTCGAAGATATTGCTGATGAGTCCGGTCCCGCGCGTCAGGTTCAGGAACTCGTTTTGAAAGCCGATCAGCCCGCGCGCCGGGATCTTGTATTCGAGCCGCACGCGGCCCATGCCGTCGGGTTCCATGTTGACGAGTTCGGCGCGGCGTTCGCCCAGCGCCTGCATCACCGCGCCCTGGTGCTGGTCTTCCACATCGGCCGTCACCTGCTCGATCGGCTCCAACCGCTCCTCGCCTTGCATCCGGAAGACGACGCGCGGCTTCGACACCGCGAGTTCGTAGCCCTCGCGGCGCATGGTCTCGAGCAGGATCGTGAGGTGCAGTTCGCCGCGGCCCATCACCTCGAAGATGCCGTCTTCGTCGGTCTCGCGCACCTTGAGCGCGACGTTGCTCTGCAACTCGCGCTGCAGGCGGTCCCAGATCTGCCGGCTGGTCACGAACTTGCCTTCGCGGCCGGCCAGCGGCGAGTTGTTGACGCAGAAATTCATCGTCAGCGTCGGCTCGTCGACCTCGAGCATCGGCAGCGGCAGTGGGTTGTCGATATCGGTCAGCGTGACGCCGATGCCGATGCCCTCGATGCCGTTGATGAGCACGATATCGCCCGGCCCCGCCTCGGTCGCCTGCATCCGCTCGAGGCCCTCGAACTTCAGCACCTGGTTGACGCGCGCATTGAACGGCGTGCTGTTCGGGCCGCTGTAGACGGCCACCTGCTGCATCGGCTTCAAGGTGCCCTGGTTGACACGGCCGATGCCGATGCGCCCGACATAGGTCGAGTAGTCGAGCGAGCAGATCTGCAGCTGCAGCGGATCGTCGGGGCTGCCCTCGTGCGCCGGCACGTGCTCGAGCATCGCGTCGAAGAGCGGCGCCAGGTCGACGCCGCCGTAGTTGCCGTGCGTGCCTTGCTTCAAAGTCGCCCACCCGTTCAGGCCCGACGCGAAGATGACCGGAAAGTCGAGCTGCGCCTCGGTCGCGTGCAGCTTGTCGAACAGATCGAAGGTGGCGTTGATCACGTAGTCGGGCCGCGCGCCGGGGCGGTCGACCTTGTTGACGACGACGATCGGCTTCAGTCCGAGTGCCAGCGCCTTCTTGGTGACGAAGCGCGTCTGCGGCATCGGCCCTTCGACCGCATCGACCAGCAACAGCACGCTGTCGACCATCGACAGCACGCGCTCGACCTCGCCGCCGAAGTCGGCGTGGCCGGGGGTATCGACGATATTGATGTGGGTGCCCTTCCACTCGACCGCGCAGTTCTTGGCCAGGATCGTGATGCCGCGCTCCTTTTCCAGGTCGTTGCTGTCCATCACGCGCTCGGCCACCTTCTCGTTGGCGCGGAAGGTGCCGCTCTGGCGCAGCAACTGGTCGACCAGCGTGGTCTTGCCGTGGTCGACGTGGGCAATGATGGCGATGTTGCGGATCTGTCGGTTCGTCATGCGCAGGTTCTCGGTTCCAGGAGGCCTTGCACCTCCACCGGGCTCAAGAGCCTTGTTGAAATCAGTTCGCCGGCTTGCACGTGGCCGCTGCCGAGGAAGGCGCGCGGCTCGGGGCCGTAGACGCGCACCACGCTCGCATCGGGCAGCGCGACCCGCCGCCGCACACCGCTCAGGAACCGGCCTGCGCCCTCGTCGTCCAGGCGCACCACCGGGCAATCGGCGAGCAGCGTATCGGCGTCGAGCAGGGCGGCGTCGCGTTCG
>NZ_JANODC010000134.1:0-1580 GCF_031412495.1 Rhizobacter sp.
CGAGAACATCAGCGCGGTCAACATGAAGTCGAGTGCCAGCACCGACAACGACGAAACGACGACCGTGCGCGTGGTGGCATATGCCACCCCCTCGGGGGTGGCCTGGGTTTCATAGCCCTGGTACAGCGCCACGGCAGTGCACACGATGCCGAACGCAAAGCTCTTGGCCACGCCGTTGCCGACATCGCGCCACACGTCCACCCGCGCCTGCATCAGTGACCAGAAGTTGCCCGAGTCCAGGCCGATCAGCAGCACACCGACCACCCAGGCTCCGAGGATACCGATGGCCGAGAAGAGCACGGCCAGCAAGGGCATCGAGATGATGCCGCCGACGAAGCGCGGCGCGAGGATTCGGCTGCGCGGGTCGACGGCCATCATCTCCATCGCCGAGAGTTGCTCGCCCGCTTTCATCAGGCCGATCTCGGCGGTCAGCGAAGTGCCCGCCCGGCCGGCGAACAGCAGCGCGGTGACCACAGGCCCGAGCTCGCGCACCAGCGAAAGGTTGACGATCAGGCCCAGCGATTCGGTGGCGCCGTAGGTGACGAGCGCGTAGTACATCTGCAGCGCCAGCACGAAGCCCACCGCCAGCCCGGAAGCCAGGATGATGAGCAGCGAACGGTTGCCGATGGCGTGGATCTGCGGCACCACCAGGCCGAACCGGCGCAGCGCGCCCGGCACGTGAACGACGAGATCGCCGAAGAAGATCGCGGCACGGCCGAACGCGCGCAACACCCGCAGGCCGCTCGCGCCGAGACCGGCGACGGCATCGACGATCACGCCGCGGTCTCCTGCGCCACCGGCTCGGCAACGCCATAGTCCTCGGCCAGCGTTCTCGACGGGTAATGGAACTTGATCGGCCCGTCGGGCTCGCCGCGCACGAACTGGCGCGTTTCGGCATCGCTCGAGCCCATCAGCTCGGCGGGCGTGCCCTGGGCCACGATGCGCCCGCCGTTTGCGATCAGGATCACGTGGTCGCTGATCGCCATGCACTCGGCCACGTCGTGCGAAACGAGCAGGGACGTGGCGCCGGTCGCGTCGTTGAGGGCGCGGATCAGCTTGGCGGCCACCCCCATCGACACGAGGTCGAGCCCGGCAAAGGGCTCGTCGTACATGATCAGGTCGGGGTCGAGTGCGATCGCGCGCGCCAGCGCGACGCGACGCGCCATGCCGCCCGAAACCTCGGCGATGCGCAGATCGGCGGCGCCGCGCAGGCCGACGGCGTGCAGCTTCATGAGCACGATGTCGCGGATCATCGATTCCGACAGGCCCGAGTGCTCGCGCAGCGGGAAGGCCACGTTGTCGAAGACCGTGAGATCGGTGAACAGTGCGCCGAACTGGAACAGCATGCCCATGCGCCGACGTTGGCGCAGCAACTGCGCTCGGTCGCGGGCATTGATCAGCTCGCCGTCGAAGAGCACGCGGCCGCGGCCGGCCGCGGCGATGCCGCCGATCAGGCGCAGCAAGGTGGTCTTGCCGCTGCCCGAGCCGCCGAGGATGGCCGTGACCTTGCCGCGCGCGAAGCGAAGGCTGATGTCGTCGAGAATCGTCCGGCTCGCGACGTAGCCGAACGTGACGTGGTC
>NZ_JANODC010000135.1:0-1585 GCF_031412495.1 Rhizobacter sp.
GAAGTAGAGGAGAGCGTCCGGCCCCTGGCGGGCGCGGACCGTGGCGAACACCTGCCTTCCCTCGACGGGCAGGGTGGCCAGCGTCGTCCCGGCGGGCGAGGATCGCGGCTGCGGGAAGTAGATCAGCGAGCGCTGGAAAAAGAACAGGGCCGCGCACAGGCCCAGGTAGACGAGGACGGCCAGGGCGATGAAGGTGAGCATGGTGCGGCGCATGCGGCGATCACGAAGCGGGCCGAGCCCCAGCCTACTTCTCGGCGACGACGACGTGCGCCTGGATGCGGCCCTCGATCGCTCCCGTTCCGAAACGGCTGGCGAGGGCGATCGTGGCGGCCTCGGTCGCCTCGTCCATTCCTGCCGGGTTGCGGGCCTCGATCTCGTGGCGCAGCGGCGTGCCCTGGCAGAAGGCGACGGCCGGGTGGCGCGGCGATGGCGCGCGGCTGCGCAGGGGCAGGGTGGTGAGCTCGATCGGCCGCGTGAACCCGCCTCGCTCGAGGTCGCCCGCGATCCTCGTCGTGTCGCAGTAGCCGTGCGGCGTGCGGGCGAGGAAACGAGGCGGATCGGCCGGATACAGGGTCTCGAGCGCGCGCGTGACGACGTCGGCGAACTCGTTTGCCTCGATCGCGTCCCAGGCATTGAAGACGAAGGCGCCGCCGGCACGGAGCACGCGTCTCGCTTCCGCGAAGGCCCGCGCCTTGTCAGGAAAGAACATCACGCCGAACTGGCAGGCGACGACATCGAAGGACGCATCGGCGAAGGGAAGCTGCATCGCGTCCGCCTGGCGCCACTCCACTGCGCGTTGCGTCCCAAGGCTCGCCGCGTGATCGAGCATCGGCTGGTTCAGGTCGGTGGCGACGACGAGCGTGTCGGCGGGCAGCGAGCCCACCAGATGCCGCGTCACCACGCCGGTGCCTGCGGCGATCTCCAGCACCCGCGACGGCTGGCGCACGGCGACGCGGCCGGCGAGGTCGACCGCGTAGGGCTCGAAGATGAGCGGCACGAGGAATTGCTCGTAGAGCTGGGGAATCGAGCCTGCGAATGCCTTGTCGGACGGCCTCACCTGGTTCCTTCGGAAGTGACGAGCTCGACGATACGCGCCGACACCGACCGGCCCTCGATCACGAGCTCCGCCGCCGCGATCGGCAGCCTGAAGCGGCGCGGCCCGGCGCTGCCGGGGTTGACGAAGAGGGCGCCGTGGCGGTGCTCGATGAGCGGCTTGTGCGAGTGGCCCGAGACCACGACGTCGATGCCGGCTTGCACGGGATCGATGTCGAGGCGGGCCAGGTCGTGGATCGCGCACAGCTTGATCTCGCCGACGGTGACGATCTCGACCTCGCGCAGGTCGCGGGCCCATTCACCGCGATCGTTGTTGCCGCGCACGGCGGTCAGCGGCGCCAGTCGGCAGAGCTCATCGAGGATGGCCGCGTCCATGATGTCGCCGGCGTGGACGATGTGGTCGCAGCCGCGCAGGAAGGCGGTCGTTTCCGGACGCAGCAGGTTGTGCGTGTCGGAGACGAGACCGACCCGGATGCGGGCGACTTCGGGCATGCGGGAAGCGGCAGCTCAGCGCTCGAGCCCGGCGATCGAG
>NZ_JANODC010000136.1:0-2234 GCF_031412495.1 Rhizobacter sp.
GCAGCGCGGCCGGCGTCGCGTCGGCCAGCAGCTTGCCGCCGGCGATGATGATCGCGCGGGTGCAGACCGCCTCGACCTCCTCGAGGATGTGCGTCGACAGCAGCAGCGTGCGATTGCCGGCAAGTTCGGAAATCAGTCCGCGCACCTCGTGCTTCTGGTTCGGGTCGAGGCCGTCGGTGGGCTCGTCGAGGATCAGCGCCTCGGGGTCGTGCAGGATCGCGGCGGCCAGGCCGACGCGGCGGCGGTAACCCTTCGACAGCGTCTCGATGGTCTGCTCCCAGACCCCGTCGAGCTGCAGCCGTGCGCGCACGAAGGCCAGGCGCTGGCGGCGCACGTCACCGCGCAGGCCGCGCAGGTCGGCGATGAACGCGAGGAACCTGCCCGGTGCCATCTCGCCGTAGCCGGGCGCGCCTTCGGGCAGGTAGCCCAGGCGCCGGCGCGCGGCGAGCGAGTCGCGCTGCACGTCGTGCCCGCACACGCGCGCGGTGCCTTCGGTGGGGGCGAGGAAGCCGGCGACCATGCGCATCGTGGTCGACTTGCCGGCGCCGTTGGGGCCGAGGAAGCCGAGGACTTCGCCGGGTTCGGCCTTGAAGCTGACACCGTCCACGGCCGTGAGCGGGCCGTAGCGTTTGCGCAGGGCGAGGGCCTCGATCATGCGTGGCTCGGAAAACGCGCGGGGGATGTGGCGGGGAAGCCGGGCCGCGAAGATGCGTCGCGCGTGCCAGGCAGGGTGCTGATGCAGCGAGGGCGGGCATTTGCCCGCCCCCGTGGTGGCGTCACTTGATCGGCCAATAGACCTTGAAGCGCGCGTCCTCGTCGAGCATCTCCGGGATCGGATCCATGTATTCCTCGAACGGCCGGTCGGCGACGTCCGCACCGCGGGTCATGGCCCAGGCGCGCAGCAGGTCGCGCACGCGCGGCAGGCCCGGGGCCGGACCCGTGTACTCGGTGGACGCCACGCGGCGGCCCGGCTGCTGCTCGTACTGCACCGGACCTTCGAGGTTGACGGTCAGCGTCTCGACCGGGCCCGACGCCTCCGGCGCCTCCGGCAGGACCGCGTCGGCCTCGCCCGCTTCGTCGGCGGCGGCATCGACCTCGGCCGCGGCGACGTCGTCGGCTTCGGTCGGCACCTTCTCGCCGGCGCCGGCGCGACGCACCGGCTGCACGACGTCGAAGCCGTAGGTGGCGCTGGTGAACTCGTTGGTGACGATGCGCAGCGGGCCGGCGGCGACGAGGCCGTTGGCGGCCATCACCTTGCGGATCCACGCCACCTGGTCCTGCATCGCCTTGGCGATCTTGTCGTTGTTGCGCTCGGCGGCGGTGGTCACCAGCAGCACGTTCTGCGGCGGCATGTCGATGAAGGCGAATTCGTGCGGGTGGGTGCTGTAGTCGAACTTCGGCACCGTGGCGAGCATCGTGGTCATGCGGTCGAGGCCGCGCTTGATGTCGTCGCCGACGTTGCGGCTGGCGTACATGCCGGCGAAGCGGCCGAGCAGGTCCCAGCCGTAGTTGACGCGGTATTCCTGGGTGATCTTGACGTTCTGGTTGCGCTGGCCGGTGCGCTCGAACAGGAACGTCATCGACTTGTCGGTGCCGCGGGCGTCGTTGTCGATCTCGTAGCGGATCCGCTCGCCGGGGACCAACTCGACGATCTTCCAGGTGCCCTTGCCGACGACCCGGTCATTGGATGCGTAGCGGATCGTGGCGCCCTCGCCCATGGCCGGCCCTTCGCGGGTCAGGCGCACGCGCGGGTCGTGGCGCACGATCGGGTTCCAGTCCTTGAAGCGGGCGGTGCCGCCGACCAGGTCGTTCACCGTCGCCATCGGCCGGTTGGTCTCGGTGCTGTAGCTGAAACTGCGCTTGGACGGCAGCGTCAAGGCGATCACCACGAACAAGGCGACGACGATCAGCAGGGCAATCACGAATTCGATAACACGGGTCATTCGGGGTCTCTCCGGGGACGGCCCCCGGCCTCTACGGCCGCAGGAACGGGGGAGGATACCAGCCGGCCGGGGCCACGGGCGAGCCCGCGTGGACGAGGCGATGCCAGGGGCGTCGGGGCCGTCACGGTTCGCTCGCATGGGTGCCGGACAAGGGAACTAAAGCACGGGACGACGAAGCCGCCCTCGCCGACCCGCCTGGGGTGCCCTGCCCGACGCGCTGCAAGCCGCGTCCATGCGAACAGAGCGTCGGCCGCTCGGCCATCCATGGCCGAGCTTCTGGTCCCCCCAGGC
>NZ_JANODC010000137.1:0-2409 GCF_031412495.1 Rhizobacter sp.
GCGACCCGGCGACGAGCACGTAGTGGAAGTGCGCCACCACGTAGTACGTATCGTGGACCGGGATGTCGACCGGGGCCACGGCCAGGATCAGGCCGCTGAAGCCGCCGATCGTGAAGACGATGATGAAGCCCACCGCCCAGAGCATCGGCGTCTCGAACGTCATCGAGCCGCGCCACATGGTGGCGATCCAGTTGAATACCTTCACGCCGGTGGGCACCGCGATCAGCATGGTCGCGTACATGAAGAACAGCTGCCCCGTCACCGGCATGCCGGTGGCAAACATGTGGTGCGCCCAGACGATGAACGACAGGATGGCGATCGACGCCGTGGCATAGACCATCGAGGTGTAGCCGAACAGGCGCTTCCTGGAGAACGCCGGGATCACCTGGCTGATGATCCCGAACGCCGGCAGGATCATGATGTAGACCTCGGGGTGACCGAAGAACCAGAAGATGTGCTGGAACATCACCGGGTCGCCGCCGCCCGCGGGATTGAAGAAGGCCGTGCCGAAGTGGCGATCGGTCAGCGTCATCGTGATGGCGCCCGCGAGCACCGGCATGACCGCGATCAGCAGGTAGGCCGTGATCAGCCAGGTCCAGCAGAAGAGCGGCATCTTCATCAGCGTCATCCCCGGCGCGCGCATGTTGAGGATGGTGACGATGATGTTGATCGAGCCCATGATCGAGCTCGCGCCCAGGATGTGCAGGGCGAAGATGCCGGCGTCCATGGATGCGGGCATCTGCAGCGTCAGCGGCGCGTAGATCGTCCAGCCGGCCGCCGGCGCGCCACCCGGCATGAAGAAGGAGCTGACCAGCATCAGCCCGGCCGGGATGAGCAGCCAGAAGCTAAGGTTGTTCATGCGCGCGAACGCCATGTCCGGCGCGCCGATCTGCAGCGGCACCATCCAGTTCGCGAAGCCGACGAAGGCCGGCATGATGGCGCCGAACACCATGATCAGCCCGTGCATCGTCACGAGCTGGTTGTAGAAGTGCGGGTTCATGAACTGCAGCCCGGGCTGGAACAGCTCCAGCCGCATCGCCAGGGCGAGCGCTCCGCCCACCATGAACATGGTGAACGAGAACAGCAGGTACATCGTCCCGATGTCCTTGTGGTTCGTGGCGTAGACCCAGCGCCTCCAGCCGTGCGGCGCACCGTGGTGCTGCTCGTCCGGCGCGTGCTGGGAACCCGCTGCTTCGGGATGGATGCCGGGGTGTCCGACGACTGCGCTCATGGGGAGTGGGTCCTTAGGAAGGCGCTACTTGCGCAGGGCCGCGATGTCGGCGGGCTGCACCAGCTGCCCGGTCTTGTTCGACCAGCTGTTCTTGGTGAAGGTGATGACGGCTGCGATCTCGGTATCGGTCAGCTGCTTCCAGGCCGGCATGGCGCCGTTGTTCTGGCCGTTGAGCAGCACGAGGATCTGCTTGGATTTGTCGGCGTCCAGCACCGTCGGCGAGCCGTCGAGCGCCTTGATGGCGGCGTTGGCCTTGCCGGTCGGCTGGTGGCAGACCTGGCAGTTCGCGGCATAAATCTGCTCGCCGCGCGCGACCAGGGGCGCCAGCTCCCAGACCTTGCCCGGGTCGTCGGCCTTGGCTGCCGCTTCCTTGCGCCGCTCGTCGACCCAGGCGGAGTAGGCCTGCTGCGAGACGACCTTGACATGGATCGGCATGTACGCGTGCTCCTTGCCGCACAGCTCGTAGCACTGGCCGTAGAAGTCGCCCTCGCGGTCGGCGCGGAACCAGGTGTCGCGCACGAAGCCGGGAAAGGCGTCCTGCTTGGCGCCCAGCGCCGGGACGCCCCACGAGTGGATCACGTCGTTGGCGGTGGTGACGATCCGGACCTTCTTGTTCACCGGCACGACGAGGGGGTTGTCGACCTTGAACAGGTAGTCGTCGCCGACCGGCTTGCCGGAGTCGGACATCTCGCGGTGCGTCGGGTCGAGCGTGGAGAGGAAGCCGATCCCCTCGCCTTCACCCTTGAGGTAGTCGTAGCCCCACTTCCACTGGATGCCGGTGGCCTTGATGGTCAGGTCGGCGGCGCTGGTGTCCTTCATCGCGACGATCACGCGCGTGGCCGGCAAGGCCATCAGGATGACGATGATGAAGGGGATCACGGTCCAGGCGATCTCGACCGTCGTGCTCTCGTGGAAGTTGGCCGCGCGCGCACCCTTGGACTTGCGGTGCTTGACGATCGAATAGAACATCACGCCGAACACGGCGACGAAGATCACGACGCAGATCACCAGCATGAAGTTGTGCAGCCACTGCTGGTCGTAGGCGATCCGCGAGGCCGGCGGATGCAGGTCGATCTGGTTGACCGACGGCCCGCCCGCAAGGTCGCCGACGGCATAGGCCGGCCCGGCGAGCGCCACGCCGAGGGCCCGGGGGAATCGGCCGGCGGCGCGGCAGAGGG
>NZ_JANODC010000138.1:0-4195 GCF_031412495.1 Rhizobacter sp.
CAGCGCGGACGCGCTGCGGCGTGAACGGGATCTCGCGCAGGCGCACGCCGGTGGCGTCGGCGACGGCGTTGGCCAGCGCCGCCCCGGCCGGCCCCTGCGCCGCCTCGCCGGTGCCGAGGAAGGGCAGGCCGAGCCGGGAGACGAGGTGCACCTCGATGACGGGGGGCACCGACGCGAAGCGCAGGATCGGGTAGCTGCCCCAGTCGACGCTGGTGATCCGTGCCGGCTCCATCGCCACCGACTCGAACAGCGTCCACGACAGCGACTGGATGATCCCGCCCTCGATCTGGTTGCGGATGCCGTCGGGGTTGATCGCCTCGCCGCTGTCGGCCGCGGCGACGGCGCGCAGCACCTGGACCCGGCCGGTGTCGCGCTGCACGTCGACCTCGAAGGCCACGGCGCAGTACCCGGCGAAGTTCTTGTAGCGGGCGAAGGCTAGGCCGCGGCCGCGCCCCGGTGCGCGCTCGAAATTGCGCCAGCCGAAGCGATCGGCGGCGAGCCGGACCACGTCGCGCGCACGCGGGTCGGCCAGGTGGCGGAGGCGGAACTCGACCGGGTCGATGCGGGCCTCGGCGGCGAGCTCGTCCATGAAGGATTCGATCGCGAACACGTTGAGGTAGGCGCCGAGGCCGCGCAGCGCCGACACGCGGACCGGCATCGCCGGGATGAAGTGGTGGACGACCTGCGAGACCGGGAACGTGTAGTACGGGATGGCGTTGCGGTCGCCGCCGCCGGCCGGCTCCGGCAGCGGCTTCGGCGTCGGCAGCCGGAACGGCGGGTCGAGCTGCCAGGCCGGCGCGAGGTTGCCGGCCTGGCCGGGGCGCGTCAGGTGCGAGCCGCTGCGCACCTCGTAGCGCCAGTCGAGCACCTCGCCGCCGTCGCCGAGGCGGGCGCTGACGCGGCCGATCATCGCCGAGCCGTACGGCTCCCAGGCGTGCTCCTCCTCGCGCATCCACTGCACCCTGACCGGCCGGCCGGGCAGGCCGCTCGCCGCCAGCGCGGCATCGGCGGCGGCGTCGTCGGCGCCGTTGTGCCCGTAGCAGCCGGAGCCTTCCATGTGGATGCAGCGGACTCGCTCGACCGGCATCGCCATCATCTCGGCGAGCGCGCTGCGCAGCGGATAGACGCCCTGGCTGTGCGTCCAGATCGTCAGGTGGCCTTCCTGGGCCAGGCCGACCGCGCACGACGGCCCGAGGGAGGCGTGCATCTGGTACGGCCGCCGGTAGGTCGCCTCGATGCTGCGCCCGCCCGGCACGCCCGCGTCGCGCTCGACGACGACCCGGCGCTGCGCCGGCAGGCTCTCCAGGTGCGCGTAGATGTCGCCTGCCTTCGGCAGGTCGCTGCGCTCTTCCCACTTCGCGCTGCGCGCCAGGGCCCGCACCGCCTTCACCGCCTGGTACTCGCGCTCGGCGATGACGGCGACGTGGCTGCCGTGGCGGACGATCTTCAGCACGCCGGGCAGGCTCCTTTCCAGGCTCGGGTCGTACGAGAGCAGGCGCGCCGCGTAGCTCGGCGCGCGCAGCACCCGCGCGTGGACGAGGCCGGGCGGGCGGAAGTCGTGGACGTAGATCGTCTGGCCGGTCAGCTTGGCCGGGATATCGACGCGGCTCATCGGCTTGCCCATCACGGTGCGCGAGCGCGGGTCGCGCAGCGCCGACCGGGGCTTGGCCCGCACGTGCAGCGTCCTGCCCTCGACAAGGGCGCCGTAGGTGAGCTGCCGGCCGCCCGGTGCGGCGACGACGCCATCCTGCACCGTCAATTGCGCCGCCGGCACGTTGAGCCGGGTGGCGGCGAGGCCGACGAGGATCTCGCGCACCTGCGCAGCGGCGTGGAGCAGGGCGGTGCCGCTGTCGGCCATCGACGAGCTGCCGGCGGTGTAGCCCTCGTTCGGCGTTGCGCCGGTGTCGGCCGTGATCAGCCGCACGCGCGCCGGATCGACCGCCAGCTCCTCGCAGGCGACCTGCAGCAGCGCCGTCTTGACGCCCTGGCCGAGCTCGACCTTGCCGGTGACGACGGTGATGCTGTCGTCGGCGCCGATGCGGATCCAGGCGTCGAGCAAGGGCTCCTGCTCGAGGCTGCCCGGCAGCTTCGGGTTCTCCACCGGCACCTCGCCGAGCATCTGCGGCTCGCGCCGCGGCGTGTCGGCGGCGCGCAGCGAGAAGCTCAGCACCAGGGCGCCGCCGGCGCCGAGGAAGCGGCGTCGCTTCACCGCCCGCCCTCGAGGCGCTGCGCCGCCCGGCCGACCGCGCGCAGGATGCGGCTGTGCGTGCCGCAGCGGCAGAGGTTGGCGTTCATGTGGGCCCGGATCTGCGCCTCGCTCGGCGTCGCGTTGCGCTGCAGCAGGGCCTGCGCGCGCATGATCATCCCGGGGATGCAGAAGCCGCACTGCGCCGCCTGCTCCTCGATGAAGGCGGCCTGCACCGGCCCCGGCTTGGCGGCGCTGCCGAGGCCTTCCAGCGTCGTGATGCGCCGGCCCGGCAGCACCGAGATCGGCGTGATGCACGAGAGCACCGCCTCGCCGTCGACGATGACGGTGCAGGCGCCGCACTGGCCGAGGCCGCAGCCGTACTTGGCGCCGTTGAGCTGCAGGTGGTCGCGCAGCACGTAGAGGAGCGGCGTGTCGGCGTCGGCATCGACCGCGCGGTCGGCGCCGTTGACGTTGAGGGTGATCATGGCTGGCGGGCCTTGCGGACTTCCCCGGCCACGTCGGGCCAGGGCGGGGCGTCGGCGGCGGCGCGGCGGAGGTAGCGCGCCAGCGCCGTCATCTGCTCGTCGGTCAGGGCGCCGGCGAAGCCTGGCATCCAGCGGCCGCGCTCGCCTTCGGCCGGCGCGATCCCTTCGCGGACGATCCGGATCAGGCTCGCCGGCGTCGGCTCGTACACCGCCACGGCGAGCGGCAGCTGCAGGCCGCTGCCCGAGGACAGCTGGCGGCCGAGCTCGTGGCAACCGGCGCAGGCGCCCGCATACACGGTGGCGCCGAGGCGCAGGGCGGCTTCGTCTTCCGGCGCCGGCGCGGCCTGGCGGCTCGTCGCCAGCGCCAGCGGCCCCTGCGCCGCGCGCTGCGCGCTCGCCTTCGCGCGCGCGGTCTGCTCCGGCGTCGGGCTGCCCATGAGCGAATGGACGTAGGTGGCGATGGCATGCACGTCGGCTTCGGGGATCCGGCCCAGGCTGCGCACCACGCCCTGCATCGGCCCGCCGGCGATGGCGTGGTTCTCGACCAGGCCGGTGTGCAGGTAGGTCGTCAGCGCCTCGACCGTCCAGGGCACCGGCGACGGCGACGACGCGTTCAGGGCCGGCGAGTACCAGCCTTCGGCGAAGCCGCCGTCGAGGTGGCGGCCGCGCCGCTCGGCGCCGAAGGCGTTGCGCGGCGAATGGCAGGCGCTGCAGTGCGTCAGGCCCTCGACCAGGTAGGCGCCGCGGTTCCACTCCGCGCTCTGTGCCGGGTTCGGGCGGAACGCGTCGCGCGAGAAGAAGAGCAGCTTCCAGCCCGCCAAGAGCGGCCGGAAGCCGAGCGGGAAGGCGAGCTCGTTGGCGGGCGCGCGGGCAGGGACCGGCGTTCGCGTCATCAGGTAGGCGTAGAGCGCGCGCAGGTCCTCGCTGCCGAGCCGGGTGTAGTGGGTGTACGGGAACGCCGGGTAGAGGTGCGCGCCGTGGCGGTCGATCCCCTTGCGCATGGCCCGGTCGAACGCCTCCTGCGACCAGCGGCCGATGCCGGTGTCCGGGTCGGGCGTGATGTTGGTCGAGTAGACGATCCCGAACGGCGTCTCGAGCGCCAGGCCGCCGGCGAACGCGGCGCCGCCCGGCCCGGCATGGCAGCCGATGCAGTTGCCCGCGCTCGCGAGGATCGCGCCTCGCTCGATCAGCGTCGGCTCGAAGCTGCTGCGCGGCGGCGGCTCGATGGCGTCGATCGCTGGCTGCCAGGCCAGCGTCGCCAGGACGACGGCGACGAGCGCCAGCAGCACCAGCGCCAGCAGCAGGGCGCGACGCCAGCGTGGGGAGGTCCGTGCCTGACGCATCGGGGGCCCGCGGCAACCCGCATGCCGACGCCGGCGCGGCGCCCGGCGGCAGCGGCGTCAGCCGGCGGATTTCCCTCTCATGGCACGCGACCAGTGCGCGTCGAGCGGCGTCGCCGGCCGGCGCGCCAGCCGCTCGGCGAGGAGCGCGCGGCCGACGCTGCGCTCGCCGCCCCGCGCCG
>NZ_JANODC010000139.1:0-1736 GCF_031412495.1 Rhizobacter sp.
GGGGTTGGGGGGGGGGGGGGGGGGGGGGGCGTGTGGGGCGGTTGCGCCACGGGGTGCTCGACGCTATGCTGGCGTTTGCCGAAGGCGTGCGCGCGCGCGCCGACGCCGGCCCCCGGGGGCGCCTGCGCCACGTCGTCAACATCGGCATCGGCGGCAGCGACCTGGGGCCGCAGATGGTCGTCCTCGCCCTCGCCGCCCACGTCCACCGGGGCCTTGCCTTCCACTTCGTCTCCAACGTCGACGGCCACGACATCGCCGCCGTCCTCGCCCGCTGCGACCCGGCCGAGACGCTCTTCGTCGTCGCCAGCAAGACCTTCACCACGCAGGAGACGATGGCCAACGCGGCGACCGCAAAGGCGTGGTTCCTGGCCGGCGGCGGCAGCCGCATCGAGGACCACTTCGTCGCCGCCACGAGCAACGTCGAGGCGGCGGCACGCTTCGGCATCGCCACCACCTTCGGCTTCTGGGACTGGGTCGGCGGGCGCTACTCGCTGTGGTCGGCGATCGGCCTGCCGATCGCGATCGCCATCGGCGCCGACAACTTCCGGGCCCTCCTCGCCGGGGCCCGGGCCATGGACGAGCATTTCGCGGCCGCGCCGGTCGAGCGCAACGTGCCGATGCTGCTCGGCCTGCTCGACGTCTGGTATCGCAACTTCCACGGCTTCACCAGCCGAAGTGTCGCGCCCTACCACCAGGGGCTGAAGCGCCTGCCCGCCTACCTGCAGCAGCTCGAGATGGAAAGCAACGGCAAGCGCGTCGACCGCGACGGCGCACCGCTCGCCTACGCGACCAGCCCGGTCGTCTGGGGCGAGCCCGGCACCAACGGCCAGCACGCCTACTTCCAGATGCTGCATCAGGGCACGGACGTGATCCCGGTCGAGTTCATCCTGGTCCGCGAGCCCGACGGCGGGCGGGCGAGCGCCGCCGGCGCTGCCCTCGCCGAGCCGCTGCAGCGCCAGCACCGCATGCTCCTCGCCAACGGGCTGGCCCAGGCGCAGGCATTGATGCAGGGCCGCAACGCGAGCGAGCCGCACCGCCACTTCCCCGGCAACCGGCCGAGCACGACGCTGCTGCTCGAGCGCCTGACGCCGCGTTCGCTCGGTGCGCTGATCGCGCTCTACGAGCACCGCGTCTTCACGTCGGGCGCGGTGTGGGGCATCGACAGCTTTGACCAGTGGGGCGTCGAGCTCGGCAAGGTCCTCGGCAACGAGCTGCTGCCGATGCTCGAGGGCCGGGCCGACGCGGCGAAGCTGGAGGCGCTCGACGGGTCCACCGCCGGCCTGCTCCGGCGCCTGCAGGGCGAGGCCGCGTCGACCGACGAGCCCGATTCGCTCGGCCCGCGTTGAACGTCGGACGCTCTTCCAGGCTGCTGGCCGGGTCGCTGGTCATCGTCGCGGCCGCGAGCCTCGGCGCGGACGCAGACGGCGACGCCGATGCAGACCGAAGCGGCGGCCGCGCCGGCGTCACGCCGTGCCGGGCGATCACCGACAGCGGCGCCGTGGTCGTCGGCTCCGGCGTGCCCGGCGACCCGGCGGCGCCGGAGCCCTCGTCCGGCTACCGGCTCGGCATCAAGGTGGTCACCACCCGGAGCTACATGGTCGTCTCCGCGAACCCGCTCGCCAGCGAAGCCGGCTGCGCCATCCTGAAGGCCGGCGGCAGCGCCGTGGACGCGGCGGTCGCGGTGCAGGCCGTGCTCGGCCTGGTGGAGCCGCAGTCGAGCGGCCTCGGCGGCGGGG
>NZ_JANODC010000140.1:0-5535 GCF_031412495.1 Rhizobacter sp.
CGAGGAAGCGGGCCTGCGGCCGGGCGACGCGATCGTCGCCGTCGACGGCAAGCCGGTGGCCGACCTCGCCAGCTTCTACAAGACGCTGTGGAGCGACGAGCGGCCCGAGCGCGACGTCGCCCTCGAGGTCCGGCGCGGGCCGGAGACCCTGCGCCTGCAGGTGCATGCCGTCGACCGGATGAAGACGCTGAGCCGGCCGCAGGGCGTCTGAGCTCGCGCCGCGACTCCTCGCTGCCACCGGTCTCCGTCGCCGGGCCTAGTAGCCGCGCGAGCGGTCGACCTCGTTCGGCAGCGGCTGGCCCTTCCCGATGGCGCGCAGGCTGGCGACGAACTGCTCGACGACGGTCTCGGCAGAGGGCTGCGCGGCGATGTGCGGCGTGATCGTGATCCCGGGGACGGTCCAGAGCGGGTCGTCGGCCGGCAGCGGCTCGCGCCGCTGCACGTCGAGCGCGGCGCCGCTCAGGTGGCCGGAGCGGACGGCGTCGATCAGCTCGGGCTCGACGACGTGCGCACCGCGCGCGACGTTGACGAGGTAGGCGCCGCGCGGCATCGCGGCGAAGGCCGCCGCGCCGAGGATGGCTTCGGTCTCTGCCGTCAGCGGCAGGGCGCAGACGACGATCTCGCTCGCTGCGAGCACCTCGGCGAGCGTCTCGCTCGAGCGCCGGTTCCAGCCGCGCACGACGAAGCCGACTCGCTCGAGCCAGGTGGCGATCTCGCTGCCCATGGCGCCGGTGCCGAGCACGGCCGTGCGATGGCGGACCAGCGGCGCCGGATGCCGGGTCCACGCCCGCTCCTGCTGCTGCCGCTCGTACATCGGCAGCGCGCGCGCGTGGCGCAGGGCCATGGTCACCACGAACTGGGCGATCCCGGCCGCCTGCTCCCGGTCGACGATGCGCGCGACACGGACATGCGCAGCGAGGTCGGGCACCAGCAGCTTCTCGACCCCGGCGGCGACGGAGCAGATCCAGCGCAGGCGCGGCAGCCGGCTCGCCAGGCCGCGTGGCAACTGCCAGGCGAGCACCACGTCGACGCCGGCGAGGTCGTCATCGCGCAGCGCCGAGCGGTATTCGAGGAGCTCGAGCCCGGGGATCCGGGCGGCGATGCCGGCGATGAAGGGCGCCGCCGGGAGGGGCTGCGTCGCCAACAAAACCTTCATGAGGCGGACCGCTGGCTTCGACGACGGTTCATGGTGTCTCCTGCCCGGATGGGGCCCGTCCATCGATTGTCGCGTCGCGGCCACCTCGGCCGCGTCCTTCGCGCAGCCCCTGCGCGGGCGTCGGATGGCGCAGCACCAAGCCGAGCTCGCGCTTCAGCCGCCGGTTGTCGAGGCGCCGCGACTCGCCCAGGAAGCTGAGCTGCGCAGGACTGAACGTCGCGGCCGCGTCGACGCGGCCGATGCGCGGCGGACGCGCCAGGCCGTACACGTCGGCGGCAAGGTCGAAGTAGTCGCCCATGCGCAGCTCGCTGTCGTCCGAGGCGTTGACGACGCGCTGCGGCCGGCCGCGGTACAGCGCCGCGACGCAGGCGCGGGCCAGGTCGTCGGCATGGATGTGGTTGGTGAACACGTCGTCCTCGGCCGCGAGCACGGGCGTGCCGCGCGCCAGGCGCTCGCGCGGGTCGCCGCCGGCGCGCCCCGGCGCGTAGATGCCGGGGATGCGAAGGATCGTCACGACGACGCCGCTGGCACGGCCCAAGCGGCGGAGCCGGGCCTCCGCATCGGCGCGGCGGTGGGCCCGGTCTGTGGCGGGACGGACCGACCGGGTCTCGTCGATGCGCGCGCCGCCGCAGTCGCCGTAGACACCGCTGGTCGACCCGTAGACCAGCCGGCGGACCCGGTTCGCGCGCGCCAGCGCCTGCACGAGGTGCGCGGTTCGCGTGTCGACGCGCCCTTGTCCCGGCGGTGGCGCGAGATGCAGGACGGCATCGGTGAGCGCGGCGAGCCGGCCCAGCGTCGCCGGCCGATCCAGGTCGCCGGGCAGCGGCACGATGCCGGCACGACGCAGCGCGTCGACGCGGCCCGGCGAGCTCGTCAGCGCGAGCAGCCGCCAGCGGTCGCGGAGCAGCTGCGCCACCCGCAGGCCGACGTCGCCGCAGCCGACGATGAGCAAGGCCGGTCGCTGGCCGGTGGTCGGGCGGTACGGCAAGGCAGTCCTGGCAGGTCGGCGCAGGCCGACAGCGCGGTGCGGGCAAAATCGCGGGTCCAGTCTAGGTCAGAGCCCCGTCGCCGCTGCCGCCGTCCACCATGCCGTTCACCGTCACCGTCCAGCCGAGCGGCACCCGCTTTAGCGTCGAGCGCGACGAACCGATCCTCCAGGCCGCCATCCGCCAGGGCATCGGCCTGCCCTACGGCTGCAAGGACGGCGCCTGCGGCTCATGCAAGTGCCGCATGACCGAAGGCCGCGTCATCCATGGCGCGCACCAGCAGAAGGCGCTCAGCGCCGAGGAGGAGGCGGCGGGGCTGATCCTCACCTGCCAGGCGGCGCCGCAGACCGACATCGTCCTCGAGGCGCGCACGGTCCCGGGCGCCGGCGAGTTCGCGCCGCGGAAGCTGCCCTGCCGCGTCATCTCGATCGACAAGCCGGCGCCCGACGTCGCCATCCTCAGGCTGCAGCTCCCCGCCAACGACGCCTTCCGCTACCGGGCAGGCCAGTTCGTCGAGTTCATCCTGCGCGACGGCTCGCGGCGCAGCTACTCGATGGCCAACGCACCGCATACCCTCGGCGACAAGCCCGCCATCGAGCTGCATCTGCGCCACCTGCCCGGCGGCAAGTTCACCGACCACGTGTTCGGGGCGATGAAGGAAAAGGACATCCTGCGCGTCGAAGGCCCGTTCGGCAGCTTCTTCGTGCGCGAGGACAACGACAAGCCGATGGTCCTGCTCGCCTCGGGCACCGGCTTCGCGCCGATCAAGGCCATCGTCGAGCACCTGATCCACACCAAGAGCCAGCGCAAGGCGGTGCTGTACTGGGGCTGCCGGAGCAGGGTCGACCTCTACATGCACGAATGGGCCGAAGCAGCGGCGAAGGAGCACGGGCACCTGCGCTACGTGCCGGTGCTCTCGGAGGCCAGGCCGGAGGACGGCTGGACCGGCCGCACCGGGCTCGTCCACCAGGCCGTGATGCACGACACGCCGAACCTGATGGAGCACCAGGTCTACGCCTGCGGTGCGCCGATCATGGTCGAGTCGGCGCAGCGCGACTTCGTCGTCCGCTGCGGCCTGCCCGACGACGAGTTCTACGCCGACTCGTTCACGTCGGAGGCCGACAAGCACGGCCCGCTTGCCTAGAGCTGCAGACTTCGTTTCAAGACAGACCGGGAGGATTTCATGAGACTCATCGCCACCTTGCTCTCTTCGGCCGCGCTCGCCGCGCTGGCCCTCCCCGCCGCGGCGCAGACGCTCGGCGGCGGCGGTTCGCTGGCCACCGGCGGTGCAGGACCCTCGGGCGCGCAGGGCGCGAGCGAGCAGCTCGAGCGCTGCGACGCGCCAAAAGGCACGCTCGCCGTCGTCGAGCCGCAGAGCCAGGTCGGCCAGAACCTTCAGCGCTACGGTCTCGGCTCGCCGACCGCGGTGATCCGCATGCTGGTGCAGCAGTCGAACTGCTTCCAGGTCGTCGAGCGCGGCGTCGCCATGGGCAATATGCGGCAGGAGCGCGCCCACGCTGCGTCGGGCGAGCTGCAAGCCGACCAGAACATCGGCAAGGGCCAGATGGTCGCGGCCGACTTCATCGTCACGCCGTCGGTGGTGTTCAGCGAGAACAACGCCGGCGGCATCGGCGGCGCGCTCGGCGGCCTCATCGGCGGCAGCGGCGGGCGGGCCCTGGCCGGCGTCGCCGGCGGCGTGAAGTTCAAGCAGGCCGAGACCAGCATGCTGCTCGTCGACTCGCGCTCGGGCATCCAGGTCGCGGCGGCGCAGGGCAGCGCCGAGAAGACCGATTTCGCGATCGGCGGCACGGTCGTCGGCCGCGTCGCGGCGGCGGGCGGCGGCTACAGCAACACCAACGAAGGCAAGATGATCGTCGCCTCGTTCATGGACAACTGGAACAACATCGTCCGCAACGTGCGCAACAACCCGTCGCTGGTCCAGGCCCGCGCCGGCGAGGCCTCGCAGCGCAATGCCGCGGCCAGCGTGCGCGCCAACACCGGCGTCGCCGGCGACGTGATGCTGCCGAAGATCAACGGCGTCAAGGTGCTGCGCCAGCCGCGCGACGGCGCGGGCGAGATGCAGACGCTCGGCCGCAACGACGAGGTGCTGTTGAACGGCGAAGAGCAGAACGGCTTCGCGAAGGTCACGACATCGCGCGGCGAAGGCTGGGTCAAGACGATCCTGCTGAGAAAGCCATGAGGCGTCGCACGGCGCTCGGCGCGCTCGCTTCCGTTGCCACGGCAGGCAGCCTGGGGTCGCCCGCGTTCGCCCAGGCCCGGCCGCTCCGCTTCATCGTTCCCTACCCGCCTGGCGGTCCCCTCGACATCGTGGCCCGGGCCCTGGCCGAGCGCGCCAAGGACAGCCTCGGCACCATCGTCGTCGAGAACCGCGCCGGCGCCGGCGGCAACCTCGGCGCCGACGCCGCGGCCAAGGCGGCGCCCGACGGCACGACCATCGTCATGGGCGCGGTCGCCACGCACGCGATCAACCCGTGGCTGTTCGTGAAGATGCCGTACGACCCGATCCGCGACTTCACGCCGATCACCGGCGTCGCGCGCGTGCCCAACGTGCTCGTCATGAGCACCGAGGTCGCGGCGCGGCTCGGCATCGCCAGCGTCGCCGACCTGGTCGCGCACGCCAAGAGGAATCCGGGCAAGCTCAACTACGGCTCCGGCGGCAACGGCAGCGCCGGCCACCTCGCCGGCGAGATGTTCAAGGCGCAGGCCGGCGTGTTCATGGTCCACATCCCCTACGCCGGCGGCAACCCGGCGCAGCTGGCCCTGCTGGCCGGCCAGGTCGACCTGAACTTCGACAACCTCGCCGCCGCCTCGGCCAACATCAAGGCCGGCAAGCTGCGCGCGATCGCCGTCACCACCGCGACGCGGTCGTCGGCGATGCCCGAGGTGCCGACCATCGCCGAGAGCGGCCGCACCCTCGGCCTCGCCTCGTTCGACATCGACACCTGGTTCGGCATCTTCGGCCCGGCGCGCCTGCCGGCCGACGTCACCGAGCGGCTCAACAAGGCCTTCGTCGAGGCCCTCGGCTCGGCCGAGCTCAAGGCGCGCCTGGCCGGCCTCTTCGCCGAGCCCATACCGTCGTCGCCCGATCGCTTCGCCGCTTTCGTCAGGAGCGAGCTGGCCAAGTACGAGCGCGTCGTCAAGGCAACCGGCGCACGCGTGGAGTGATCCGCGAACGAGGCTTTGCTGCCGCGCGTCAACGAATGAAGGCGAGCGCCCGTTTGCTAGACTTGCCGGTCGCTTCGCAAGCGCAACTTCCGCCGTCGGCTGCCGACCGCCACCTCTGATCGCCGGACCTCCGGCCCCCGCTGCGGCGGAACCCACTGCCTCCGACGAGACGCATGACTTTTCAACAAACCGACCTGCAGCGCGAGG
>NZ_JANODC010000141.1:0-19229 GCF_031412495.1 Rhizobacter sp.
CGGCCGGCAGCGCCAGCTTGTGCTCGGCCGCGTGCTGCTCGACGGCGGCCTGCACCTTCGGGTCGCCGAGCAGGCGATGGATCAGCACCTGGCGGCGGGTGCGCTGGAACGGCCGCACGCCGATGCGCAGGCGCGACGACACCTCCTCGAGGACGACGTTGCTGCGGCCGGCGACGAACCAGCGCAGCGCCGGCATCAGGAGCCGCGTCGCCACGGTCCACGCCGCCAGCGCGGCGACAACGGCGAACAGCCAGAACGGGAGGGTGACGGCGTCGTTCATGGTCCGGTGGGCGCTGGCGCGGTCAGCGTGACGGCGCGTCGGCCACCTCGTCGCCGAGCGGCTGGCGCTCGCCGGCCGCTGGCGTCAGCGGTGCCGGCCGGACGACGTTGCCGCGCAGCAGGTCGCGGCCGGCGCGGAAGTCGCCGCTCGTCTGCTGCACGGCGAGGCGACGCGCGTCGCGGCGGCGGACGTCGGCGACCAGCTCGGCCGCTTCCTCTGCCGGCACGTCGAGCGCCACCAGCGCCGCCTCGCTGAAGCGCAGCGCCGACTCGAGCGTCTCGCGGATCTGGTACTCGACGCCGAGATCGATCAGCTTGAGGGCATGACCGCGGTCGTAGGCGCGGACCAGCACCTTGACCAGCGGGAACTCGTCGCGGACGAGCTCGGTGATCTTCAGCGCGTCGTCGGGCTTGTCCACGCAGACGGCGATCGCCTGCACCTTGCTCGCGCCGCTGGCGTGCAGCACGTCCAGCCGCTTGCCGTCGCCGTAGTAGACCTTGAAGCCGAAGGCGCCGGCGGCCCGGATCATGTCGGTGTCGTTGTCGATGATGCTGACGCTGACGCCGCGCGCCAGGAGCGCCTGGGAGGCGATCTGCCCGAAGCGCCCGAAGCCGATCACGAGCACGCTGGCGACGAGGCCGTCGGCGGATTCGATCCCGTCCATCGACTTCGCTGCGGCCGCCGGCATCAGCCTGGTGATCAGGAGCATGACCAGCGGCGTCAGGGCCATCGAGGCGATGACGACGGTCGTGAACACGGCGTGGGTGCGCGCATCGAGGATGCCGCTTGCCGCAGCCGTGCTGTAAAGCACGAACGCGAACTCGCCGCCCTGTGCCATCAGGGCGCTGCGGTAGATCGCTTCGCGCGGCGCCGACTTCGTCGCCCGCGCCACGGCGTAGATGGCACCGGCCTTGACGACCATGAACGCGGCGACCCAGCCGAGGATCGGGCGCCAGTCGGTGCCGATCACGCCGAGGTCGAGGGCCATGCCGACGCCGAGGAAGAAGAGGCCGAGGAGCAGGCCGCGGAACGGCTCGATCTCGGCCTCGAGCTGGTGCCGGAAGGTCGACTCGGACAGCAGCACGCCGGCGAGGAAGGCGCCCATCGCCATCGACAGGCCGCCGAGCTGCATGAGCAGCGCCGCGCCGAGGACGACGAGCAGCGCCGCCGCCGTCATCACCTCGCGCGCGCCCGACTTGGCGAGCAGGCGGAACAGCGGGTTCAGCAGCCAGACGCCGGCGCCGACGAGCGCCGCCAGCGTGCCGATCGCGATCGCCACCTCGTGCCAGCGCGCACCGGCGGTGCCGACGGCGCCGGCCGGCACGAGCAGGGCGACGATGGCCAGCAGCGGCACGATGGCGAGGTCCTCGAGAAGCAAAATGGCGACGATGCGCTGCGCCGGCTCCGTCGCCCCGACCCCCCGCTCCTCGATGATCTGCATGACGATCGCCGTCGACGTGAGCACGAAGCCCATCGCGGCGATGAAGGCGACCACCGGCGCGAGGCCGGCGCCGATGCCGATGCCGGTGAGCAGGGCGCCCGCCGCGAACACCTGCAGGCTGCCCAGCCCGAAGATCTGCCGGCGCATGCCCCAGAGCCGCGTCGGCTGCATCTCGAGGCCGACGATGAAGAGGAACATCACGACGCCGAGCTCGGCGACATGAAGGATCGCTTGCGGGTCGGTGAAGAGGGCCAGGCCGAACGGGCCGATGGCGAGTCCCGCGGCGAGGTAGCCGAGCACCGAGCCGAGGCCGAGGCGCCTAAACAGGGGCACGGCCACGACGGTTGCGCCGAGCAGGGCCACGACACGGACGAGATCGCCTGCTCCGCTTTCGACTGCCACGTGGGTCCCTCCACCCCGATCCGATGGCCCGATTCTGGCGGGCGCCGTAACATACCTGCAAAACGAGAAGGAGGGCGGCATGCCGGTGATCGTGGTCGCGAATCCGAAGGGAGGCGTGGGCAAGACGACGCTGTCGACCAACCTCGCGGGCTACCTCGCATCGCGCGGCAAGGCGGTCATGCTGGGCGACGTCGACCGCCAGCAATCGTCGCGGACCTGGCTGGACCTGCGTCCCGCGGGCCTGCCGAGGATCGCCGCCTGGGAGGCCGGCGACGGCGAGGTCGTGCGGCCGCCCAAGGGCACGACCCATGTCGTGCTCGACACCCCGGCCGGCCTGCACGGGCGCCGCCTCGACGAGGTCATGAAGCTCGCCGACAAGGTGCTGGTGCCGCTGCAGCCGAGCATCTTCGACATCCACGCCACGCACGACTTCATCGGCCATCTGCTCGCACACCGGCGCAGCGACAAGGTCTCCATCGCCGTGGTCGGCATGCGCACCCGCGAGGGCACGATCTCGACCGACCAGCTGCGCACCTTCCTCCAGGGCGTGCGCGTGCCCCTGCTCGCCTTCCTGCGCGACACGCAGAACTACGTGCACCTGGCGGCGCACGGACTGACGCTGTGGGACGTCGCCTCGACGCGCTTCGCCGGCGACCGCGACCAGTGGGCGCCGATCGTCACCTGGGTGAACTGAACGGGCCACCATGAGAATCTTCCGCAGCCTCGCCGAACTCGAGTCGCTCGTCGGCCAGGAGGTCGCCGTCAGCGACTGGATCGATGTGACGCAGGAGCGCATCCGGCTCTTCGCCGAGGCGACCAACGACCACCAGTGGATCCACCTGGACGCCGAGCGCGCGAAGGCGGGGCCGTTCGGGACGACCATCGCGCACGGCTTCCTGACGCTCTCGCTGCTGCCCGAGATGAGCGCGTCGGCGTTCAGCGTCGAGGGCACGCGCATGGGCGTGAACTACGGCCTGAACCGGGTCCGATTTCCGGCGCCGGTGCCGAGCGGCAGCCGGCTGCGCGGGCGCTTCAAGCTCCTCAGGTACGAGCCTCTCGACGGCGGCGCGCAGGTGACGATGGAAGTGACGATGGAACGCGAGGGCTTCGACAAGCCGGTCTGCGTCGCCGAGTCGCTGTCGCGACGCTTCGTCTGACGTACGGGCTGCTGGCGATCTCGCGATCATGGCCGGCGCCACCCAGGTCCTGATCGCACCGCACGGACCGGCTGTGGCCGGTCCCGCCGCCGCCGCCGGGCCGGCGCCGGTCGACGCCTTCCTGCTCCTGCGCGACCACGTCCGCAGCACCTTCGCCTTCAACCGCACGTCGCTGGCGGGTCACGCGGTCGGCGCCGCGATCGTGCAGATCATCTTCGCCAGCGTCGCGCCCCCGAGCCTGCGCCTGGCCTGGGGGCTCGCCTTCGTCGCGGTGTGGCTGGCGCGGGTCTGGCTCGCGCTTCGCTTCGAGCGATTCGAGCCGCGCACGGCGGCGCACCTGGCGCGGCGGCTGCGCACCTGGCACGTGGGCGTGCTGGCCTCCGGCGCGCTCTGGGGCGCGGCGGCGTGGTTCTTCTCGCCCTACGGGACCGGGCTGCACCAGCTCGGGCTGGTCCTCATCGTCTACACCTTCTGCGTCGCCTGCGTGCCGATCCTGTCGCCGCAGTTCCGCCTCTTCGTCGCCTTCGTCCTCCTCGTCTTCGTGCCGGCGATCGCCCGCGTTGCCCTGCAGGACCCGGAGCACGGCTGGCGCATCGCGCTGGTGATGACCGTGGCCATGGGCATGACGATCCTGCTCGGCCGCAATTACCGGCAGTCGTTCGACGGCGTCATCGACCTGAAGCTGCGCACCGAGGCGCTGGCCGTCCAGCTCGCCGCGGAGAAGGCAGTCGCCGTTGCGGCACGGCACGAGGCCGAAGTGGCGAACCGCTCGAAGACCCAGTTCTTCGCCGCCGCCAGCCACGACCTGCGCCAGCCGCTGCACGCGATGGGCCTGTTCGCCGAGGCGCTGCGGCAGCGCACGCACGAGCCGGAGGTGGCGCAGCTCGTCAACAGCGTCAACGAGTCGGTCGACGCGCTCGAGGGCCTGTTCTCCGAGCTGCTCGACATCACCCGCATCGACAGCGGCGGCGTCGAGGTGAATCCGGAGAGCTTCGCGATGGCCGAGATCTTCCGCAAGATCCGCCTGCACTGCGAGCCGGCGGCGTTCGAGAAGGGGCTCGGCCTGCGCATCCGCGGTGGCCAGCACGTGGCCCTGGCCGATCCGCTGCTCGTCGAGCGCATCGTCCGCAACCTGGTCGGCAACGCCATCCGCTACACCACCGACGGCACCGTGCTGCTGAGCTGCCGTCGCCGCGCCGGCCGCCTGCTGCTGCAGGTCTGGGACACCGGGCCGGGCATCCGCGCCGAAGAACGCGCCCGCGTCTTCGAGGAGTTCTACCAGGTGCCGGGCACGGCGACGCGGACCGCCGAGCAAAAGAAGGGGCTGGGCCTGGGCCTGGCGATCGTCAGGCGGCTGGCGGCGCTGATGGACGCGCCGCTCGCCCTGTCGTCCGAGGTCGGCCGCGGCTCGGTGTTCACGCTCGAGCTGCCGCTGGGGCACGAGGCGCGTGCTCCGGCTCGCGCGGGAGCCGGCAAAGAGCCGCCCGGCATCAGCCTGACGGGCCGCCTCATCGTCATCGTCGAGGACGAACCCGCGGTGCGCGCGGGGCTGCAGGTGCTGCTTGCCGGCTGGGGCGCGAGCGTCGTGGCGCTCGACAGCGTCGCGGCGACGCGGGCCTGGGCCGAGGCGGGCGACCCGTCCGTGGCGCAGCCCTCGCTGGTCATCGCCGACTACCGCCTCGAGCCCGGGGCGACGGGCGTGGCCGCCATTACCTTGCTGCGCAACCGCTTCGGCGCCGACCTGCCGGCGATCGTCGTGACCGGCAGCACCCTGAGCGGGCACGAACAGGAGGCGGTCGAGCACGACTTCCACGTCCTCGTCAAGCCGGTCCTGCCGAACAAGCTGCGGGCCATGATTGCCTTCAAGCTGGCCGCCCGCTAACAGTCCTGGACAGAGCCTGCGCGGCCGCTGCCGCCCGGATGCCTACGTCGGCTGGTAGGCCAGCCTGACGTAGATCGGGGCGAAGGCCTCGGCCTGCGTCACCTCGAGCAGGTGTTCGCGGGCGAGCTCGAGCAGGGCGATGAAGGTGACGACGACCACGGGCATGCCCCGGCTGGCGTCGAACAGCTCCTCGAACAGGGCGAAGCGCCGGCCCTGCAGGGCGCGCAGGACGCCGCTCATGTGCTCGCGCACGCTGAGGTGCTCGCGCGAGATCAGGTGGTGCTGGTTGAGGCGGGCGCGCTTGAGGATCTCGAGCCAGGCGTCGCGCAGGTCGGCGACGTCGACCGCCGGCAGGCGCGTCGCCGGCTCTTCCTCGATCGCCACCCTGGCGGGCAGGAAGTCGCGGCCGAGCAGCGGCAGCGCATCGAGCCGCGCCGCGGCGAGCTTCATCTGCTCGTACTCGACGAGGCGGCGCACGAGCTCGGCGCGCGGGTCCTCGATTTCGCGACCGTCGGCCGTCTTCTTCGGCGGCAGCAGCATGCGCGACTTGATCTCGATCAGCATCGCGGCCATCAGCAGGTAGTCGCTGGCGAGCTCGAGGTTCGAGCGACGGATCTGCTCGACGTAGGCCAGGTACTGGCGAGTGACGCTGGCCAGCGGGATGTCGAGGATGTTGAAGTTCTGCCGGCGGATCAGGTAGAGCAGGAGGTCGAGCGGGCCCTCGAAGGCCTCGAGGAAGACCTCGAGCGCGTCGGGCGGGATGTAGAGGTCGGTCGGTAGGTCGAACAGCGGCTCGCCGTAGAGCCGCGCGACCGCGATGTGGTCGACGACGGCCACTTCGGCCTCGGCGACCGGCATGTCGTGCATCAGGGTCGCGCCCTCAGGGCTTGCTGTGGTAGACGTAGGGCTGCTGGCGCACCCGTGAGTCGTCGTACTCGTCCTGGGCGACCCGGTCGACGCGGCGGTCCCACCAGAGCGCGCGGCCGCGCCGCTGCTCGTCCTCGAGCGAGGGGTTCCTGGCCTTCAGCTCCTGGATCAGGTTCGTGATGTCGGAGGTGTAGGGCTTCCAGAAGAGCGGCATGGGTGGTACGGGCCTGGGCGCGAAAGCGGCAAGTCTACCGGCCGTGGCCACGACCGAGGCCGGCGGGAGGCTAGGCCATGACCCGGCGCAGGTGCTGGCCGTCGCGCAGGAACTGGTGCGGCTCGCCGACGATCCAGCGCGCCAGGTCGTCGAGGCGGGCTGAGCCGACCTCGAAGGCGGGGAAACTCACCCGCACGGTCTCGAAGCCGTCGAGGTTGACGATCAGAAAGTCGATCCGGGCCGCGTCGTGCTCCGGCAGCAGGCGAACGCTGCTGACGAAATCGGCGACGAACTGGAAGCGCTTCTCGACGAAGCGACCGTTCGCCGGGTCGCGGATCACCTCGCTGTCGAAGTTCGCTCCGCACTGGCGCAGGCGCGACTCGAGCTTCTCGATCTCGGGCGGGAAGTCCTTGGCGAGCGTCACCCGCTGCCCGGTGCGCGCCGAGAAGTTGAGGACCACATGGTCGAACACCTCGGCATGGCGGAGCTTCTTCATGCGCGAGTCGGCTCGGAAGTCGCCGAAGCGGAGCTGGTTGAAGACGGTGCGGTTGTCGAGGCGCCAGACGGCCTTCGAGGCTGGCTGCAGGACGTTGAGCTGCTGGGCCAGCGTGTTCAGGTAGCGTGCCGCGACTTGGCAGGCGGAGTCGGTGACCATCGCGTTGCGCTGCAGCGCGCCGATGTCCTGCGTCTGTTGCGCGCGCGCCTCCTCGGCCTGGCGCTTCAATTCGTCGAGATAACCCACGGGCCAGGCCTGCTAGGACGCAAGGGCGGAGTGCCCGCGGAAAGCATATCGCAGGGCTCGTCGCAGGCGGGCCGGATTTCGTGGACTACGTCGCCCCGGGCCTGCCGTCGCTGCGACCGGCGAGGGCCGCGAACGCGGCCTGGCGATCGGAGAACAGGTTCTCCGCGCCGATGACCGTGTCGATGCCCGACTGCCTGAGCGCCTGCAGCGGCTGCTCGTTGAAACCGGCGACGACCAGCCGCACGCCGGCGCGGGCGAGGGCGCGGTGCAGGTTCTCGATCGCGTTCAGCCCGGACGCGTCGGTCGAGACGAGCTGATGCGCATCGAGCACGAGCACCGTCGTTCCCGGCGGCAGCTCGTCGGCGACCGACTCCAGCTTGGCGACCGCGGCGAAGAACAGCGGCCCGTACAGGCTGTAGACGGCGACCCCCGGCGGCGCGGGGGCACGGTCCGGTTCGACGCGGAACAGCGCGCTCATCCGGTAGACGAAGACGATGCAGGCGATCGCCAGGCCCACCTCCATCGCCACCGTGAGGTCGACCATCACGGTGAGCAGGAACGTGCCGACCAGCTTGGCCCGGTACTCGACGGCAAAGGCACCGAGGCGCCGGAACGCGTGCCACTCGCCCATGTTCCAGGCCATGAAGAGGAGGATGCCGGCGAGCACCGGCAGTGGCACGCTGGCGGCGAGCGGCGCGGCGACGAGCACGATGACCAGCAGCACCGCGGCATGCACGATCCCGGCCACCGGGCTGGTCCCGCCGGCGCGGACGTTGGTCACGGTGCGGGCGATCGTTCCGGTGGCCGGGATGCCGCCGAAGAACGGCGTCACGATGTTGGCCACGCCCTGCGCCATCAGCTCCTGGTTCGGGTCGTGGCGCTTCTGCGTCGTCAGGCCGTCGGCGACGCGGGCGCAGAGCAGCGACTCGACCGCGCCGAGGAGGGCGATGGTGACGGTCGGCACGAACAGGCGCTGCACGCTGGCCCAGTCGAAGTCGGGCCAGACGAAGGCCGGCAGGGCCTGCGGGATGCCCCCGAAGCGGGTGCCGATCGTCTCGACCGGGAAGTCGAGCCAGGCGGCGAGCGCAGACAGGCCGACGAGGGCGACGATCGGCCCGGGGATGCGCGTGGCCCGGTGCAGCGCGTGCCGGGTCCACAGCGCCATCGGAGACGTCGCGGGTTGGGCTCCGGCAGCCGTTCCGTCACGCGCACCCGGTCGCGGCGGTGCCGCCAGCCTGGCCCAGAGCAGCAGGCCGAACAGGCAGGCGAGGCCCAGGCCGATGGCGTAGGGATTGGCGTCCCGGGCGTGCATGGCGATGGCGTGCGCCTGGGCGAAAAAGTCGGCCGGCACCTTGCCGAAGTCGAGGCCGAGCAGGTCCTTCAGTTGCGAAAGAGCGATCAGCACCGCGATGCCATTGGTGAAGCCGATGACGATGGAGATCGGGATCAGCCGGACCAGGGCGCCGAGCTTGAACCAGCCGAGCGCCATCAGGATCACGCCGGCGAGCACGGTCGAGATGATCAGGTTGGCGACGCCGTAGCGCTGGACGATGCCGTAGACGATGACGATGAAGGCGCCGGCCGGGCCGCCGATCTGCACGTTCGAGCCGCCGAGGGCCGAGATCAGGAAGCCGGCGATGATGGCCGTGAAGATGCCCTGCTCGGGCTTGACGCCGCTGGCGATGGCGAAGGCCATGGCCAGCGGCAGGGCAACGATGCCGACGGTGATGCCGGCCGCGGCATCGGCCAGGAAGCGCCGCCGGTCGTAGTCGGCGAGCGAATCGAGCAGGCGAGGCCGGAAGGTGTGCAGGCGCGCCGCGATCCGCTCCCGACCGGTCTCGCCGGGTGCGGCTGCCGTCGGTTCGGAGGGCGGCGCCGTCATCGTCCCGGCCGGCGTTCAGCGAACGCGCAGGCCGGGCACCGCACCCTTGTGCGGCTCGAGGATGAAGAGTCCGGGCTGCGACTTGTCGTCCGCATGCGATGCGGCGAGGACCATGCCTTCGCTGAGGCCGAACTTCATCTGCCGCGGGGCGAGGTTGGCGACCACGACGGTCAGCCTGCCGACCAGCTGCTCCGGCGTGTAGGCCGACTGGATGCCGCTGAAGACGACCCGCATGCGCGCCTCGCCGACGTCGAGCGTCAGCTTGAGCAGCTTCTTCGATCCCTCGACCTTCTCGCAGGCGACGATGCGGGCGATGCGCAGGTCGAGCTTGGCGAAGTCCTCGATGCCGATGCCGGGCGCGATCGCTTCGCCGCCGGGAAGGGGAAGGGCGATTTCCGTCGCGGCAGCGGGCGCGGGCGCCGGGGCGACGATCGATGCGGGCGCGGCCGCGGCGGGCGCGTCGAAGAGGGCATCGATCTGCTTGGCGTCGACGCGCTGCATCAGGTGCCGGTAGGTGCCGATCCGCGTCAGCAAGGGCGGGCTCTCCGACCAGACCAGCGGCGCGCTGCCGAGGAAGCGCTCGGCCTCGGCCGCGAGCATCGGCAGGACTGGCTTCAACCAGCAGGTGATGTGCTGGAAGGCGCGCACGCTCGCCGAGCACGTGGCGTGCAGGTCGGCGCGCGACGCGGCGGCGTCCTTCTTCGCCAGCTCCCAGGGCTTCTTGGCATCGAAGGCCTGGTTGGCCAGGTCGGCGAACTCCATCGCCGTGCGCAGCGCCTTGCCGAACTCGCGCGTCTCCCAGAGGTCGCCGATGAGCGTCGCGTACCGGCCTTCGCGCACCATGGCGTCGACCTGGCGCTGCGCGCCTTCGTCGACCCGGCCGTCGAACAGCCGGTTCAGGAAGCCGGCGGCGCGGCTGGCGATGTTCACGTACTTGCCGACGAGGTCGCTGTTGACGCGGGCGACGAAGTCGTCCGGGTTGAACTCGACGTCCTCCACGTGCGAGTTCAGCTTGGCGGCGATGTAGTAGCGCAGCCACTCGGCGTTCATGCCGATCTCGAGGTAGCGAAGCGGCGAGATGCCGGTGCCGCGGCTCTTGCTCATCTTCTCGCCGCTGACGGTGATGAAGCCGTGCACGTGGATGCGGTCCGGCACCTTGCGGCCGCTGAACTTCAGCATCGCCGGCCAGAACAGGGTGTGGAAGTAGGTGATGTCCTTGCCGATGAAGTGCACTTGCTCGACAGCCGGGTCGGCCATGAACTCGTCGAAGGAGCGCGTCTCGCCCTTGGTCTTCGCGCCGCCGCGGTCGAACCAGTTCTTCAGCGACGCCAGGTAGCCCACCGGCGCGTCCAGCCACACATAGAAATACTTGCCGGGCGCGTCGGGAATCTCGATCCCGAAGTAGGGCGCGTCGCGGCTGATGTCCCAGTCGGCGAGGCCGCCGTGGCCGTGCTCGTCGACCTTGAACCACTCGCTGATCTTGTTCAGCACCTCCGGCTGCAGCCGCCCGGGCTCGTGCGTCCACGCCTGCAGGAAGTCGAGGCAGCGCTGCGACGAGAGCTGGAAGAAGTAGTGCTCGCTCGACTTCAGCACCGGCACCGAGCCGGTCAGCGCCGAGGTCGGGTTCTTCAGCGCCGTCGGCGCATAGACCGAGCCGCAGACCTCGCAGCTGTCGCCGAACTGGTCTTTCGCGGCGCACACCGGGCACTCGCCCTTGACGTAGCGGTCGGGCAGGAACATCGACTTCACCGGGTCGAAGAACTGCTCGACGCTCTTGACCGCGATGAGGTCTTCCTTGCGCAGGTGCAGGTAGATGTCCTTCGCCAGCGCATGGTTCTCGGCACCGTCGGTCGAATGCCAGTTGTCGAAGGAGATGTGGAAGCCGTCGAGGTAGGGCTGCCGGCCGGCGGCGATCTCGGCCACGAACTGTTGCGGCGACTTGCCGGCCTTCTCGGCGGCGATCATGATCGGGGCGCCGTGCGCATCGTCGGCGCAGACGAAATGCACCTGATGACCCTGCATCCGCTGGAACCGCACCCAGATGTCCGCCTGGATGTACTCCATCATGTGGCCGATGTGGAACGGCGCGTTGGCGTACGGCAGGGCGGTCGTGACGAAGAGCTTGCGGGACATGGGGTGACCGGCGGCCGGTAAACGTCGGATTTTAGGGACGCTCTGCCAGAATTCGGCCATGCAGCGCAACATCAGCGCGACGCTCGTCGCCGGGTCCACGCTGGCGCTGGTGCTGCTGGCCTGGAACATGGCCGTGACGGTCTCCAACATCAGTCAGCTCCGGCACGACACGACCCGGGTGCAGCAGAGCGGCGAGGTGCTGCGAGCGCTCGACAAGCTGCGCCTGCTGCTCGACGACGCCGAACGCGGTCAGCGCGGTTTCGTGCTCACCGGCAGCGACGAGTACCTCGCCCCCTACGAGGCGGCCGGCAGCTCGATCGGCGACCAGCTCGGCGAACTCGGCCGGCTGCTCGTGGACGATCCGGGCCAGCAGGAACGTCTCTCGCAAGCGCGGCGGCATGTGCAGGCCGAGCTCGCCGAGCTCGCCCGGACGATCGACCTGCGGCGCCGGCTCGGCTTCGACGCCGCCCGGGAAGCGATCCTGTCCGGCGCCGGCGTCGCCGAGATGGGGACCGTGCGCTCCAGCCTCGAGGGCATGAGCGCCGTAGAGGGGCGCAGGCTGCAGGAGCGCCACGCCGCTGCCGACAGCACCTACCGCAACGCCCTCGCCTCGGGTCTCGTCAGCGGTGTGACGGCCCTGCTGGCGGTGCTCGCCTTCGCGCTCCTGTTCGGCCGCCACCTGCGCGCCCACGCCCGCGCCGCGGCGGCGCTGGCGGCCGAGGCGGAGAAGTCCCGCATCACCCTGGCCAGCATCGGCGACGCCGTGATCGCGACCGATGCCCAGGGCCGGATCACGAGCGTGAACGCGGTGGCCGAGTCGCTCACCGGCTGGAGCGAGCAGGAGGCCCTCGGGCAGCCGCTCGCGACCGTGTTCCGGATCATCGGCGAGGCCCACCGCGAGCCGCTCGAGAGCCCGGCGACGCGGGCACTGCGCGACGGTGCCGCCGTCGGCCTGACCCCGGACGCGCTGCTGTTGCGGCGCGACGGCACGGCGTTGACCATCGACGACAGCGCCGCGCCCATCCGCTCGGGCGACGGACGCGCCGCCGGTTGCGTCCTCGTCTTTCGCGACAGCTCCGAGCGCAAGCGCAACGAACGGGCGCTCGCCGATGCCCAGGCGCAGCTGCGCGGCACCGTCATGCAGATGGCGATCCCGACGATGGTCTATGCCGAGGACGGGGAAGTGGTGCTGGTCAACGATGCCTGGACCGGCATCTCGGGCCACCGTGCGGCCGACATCCCCTGCCTGCGCGACTGGACCTCGAAGGCCTACGGCCCGCGCGGCGAGGAGATCCTCGAGGCGCTCCAGGGCATGTTCGGCCTGGCCGCCGTCGTCGACAGCGGCGAGCGCTCGATCACCACGGCGAGCGGCCAGACGCGCACCTGGCACTTCTTTACCGCGCCCCTGGGCAGCGACGCTGCCGGCCGGCGCATGCTCGTCAGCAACGCCATCGACGTCACCGACCAGAAGCGGATCAGCCGCTGCCTCGAGGACAGCGACGCGCGCCTGCGTTTCGCGCTGGACGCGGCCGGGCTGGGTCAGTGGGAGCTCGACCCGGCCGACGGCACGGCCAGCCGGACACCGGGCCACGACCGCATCTTCGGGTACGCCAAGATGCTGCCGGACTGGAACGTCGCAATGTTCCTGCGCCACGTGCTGCCGGAGGACCGTCCCGGGATCGAGCAGGCCATCGGCGCAGCGACGGCCAGCGGCGGCAACTGGGACATCGCCTGCCGGATCCTGCGCGCGGACGGCGAGGTCCGCCACATCTGGGCCCGGGCCAGCCCGCTGCGCGATGCGCAGGGGGCCGTCGTCCGCATCCTGGGCATCGTCGGCGACCGGACCCGCGAGGCCGCGGCGGTGCAGGCGCTGCAGGCGGCCGACAAGCGCAAGGACGATTTCCTGGCGACCCTGGCGCACGAGCTGCGCAACCCGCTCGCCCCGTTGCGCAACTCGCTGGCCATCCTTCAGCTCGCCCCCGATGACCCGCAGCGCTTCGAGCACGCCCGCGGGCTGATGGTCCGCCAGGTCGAGCACCTGGTGCGCCTCATCGACGACCTGCTCGACGTCAGCCGGATCCGCCTCGACAAGCTCACGTTGCGGCGCGAGCGCGTCGACCTGGTCGGGATCCTCGAGCAGGCCGTCGACAGCCTGCGCCCGGCGGCCGAGCGCGCCCGCCAGACGCTCGAGGCGGCGCTGCCGGCGGCCGAGGTGCCGCTCGACGCCGATCCGGCACGTCTGGCGCAGGTCTTCGCCAACCTGATCGGCAATGCCCTGAAGTTCACCCCCGAGCGCGGCCGGATCGAGGTGAGGGCGTGGCGCGAAGGGCAGCGCGCCGTGGTCTCGGTCCGCGACGACGGCATCGGCATCGCCGCCGAGCACCTGCGCAGCGTCTTCGAGATGTTCTCGCAGGTCGACGCCTCGCTCGACCGGTCGCAGGGCGGGCTCGGCATCGGCCTGAACCTGGTCAGGCGCCTCGTCGACCTGCACGGCGGCGCGATCGAGGCCAGGAGCCAGGGGCTGCATCGGGGCAGCGAGTTCGTGGTCACCCTGCCGGTGGCGAACGAGGAGCGGCGCGCGCCCGTCGATGCCGCAGGCCCTGTCGCCGCGCTGCGGCCGCTGCGCATCCTGGTCGTCGACGACAACGAGGACAGCGCCGACACCCTGGCCATGCTGCTGGCGCTCGAAGGCCACGACGCGCACATCGCCCGCGACGGCCTCCAAGCCCTGGCGCGGGCCGCCACGCTGCGCCCCGAAGCGGTCCTGCTCGACCTCGGCCTGCCGGGGCTGAACGGCTACGAGGTGTGCAGGCGCCTGCGCACCGAGCCCTGGGGCGAGGAGATGGCCATCGTCGCCGTGACCGGCTGGGGCCAGGACGAGGACCGGCGCCGTTCCGCGAGCGCCGGTTTCGACGGCCACCTCGTCAAGCCGGCGACCCTTCCGGACGTCTCGCGTGTGCTTGCCGGGGCCATCGGCGGGATCGATCTCGCCGCCACATCGCTGCGCTAGACTGGCCCGAAGGCGGCACGCCGTTGCTGCCAGAGCGCCTCTCATGTCCGTCAACGAATCCGATCTCCAGAAGGCGCTCCAGGCCATCGTCGACCCCGAGACCGGCCGCGATTTCGTCTCCACGAAGCAGCTTCGCAACCTCCGCGTACAGGGCGGCGACGTCGCCTTCGACGTCGAGCTCGGCTATCCGGCGAAGACCCAGATCGAGGGCCTGCGCCGCAGCCTGATCGAAGCCGCGCGCAGCGTGGCCGGGGTCCAGAACGTCAGCGTCGGGGTCGCCTCGAAGGTGGTTCCGCATGCCGTGCAGCGCGGCGTCCAGCTGCTGCCGAACGTGAAGAACATCGTCGCCGTCGCGTCGGGCAAGGGCGGTGTCGGCAAGAGCACGACGGCCGTCAACCTGGCCCTGGCGCTGGCCGCCGAGGGCGCCCGCGTCGGCATCCTCGACGCCGACATCTACGGCCCGAGCCAGCCGATGATGATGGGCATCGAGGGCCGGCCGGAGTCGGCCGACGGCAAGACGATGGAGCCGATGGAGAACTACGGCGTCCAGGTGATGTCGATCGGCTTCCTGGTCGAGCAGGACAACCCGATGATCTGGCGCGGCCCGATGGTCACCCAGGCGCTCGAGCAGCTGCTGCGGCAGACGAACTGGAGCGAGCTCGACTACCTGATCGTGGACATGCCGCCCGGCACCGGCGACATCCAGCTGACGATGTCGCAGCGCGTGCCGCTCACCGGCGCGGTGATCGTGACGACGCCGCAGGACATCGCCCTGCTCGATGCCAAGAAAGGCATCAAGATGTTCGAGAAGGTCGGCGTGCCGATCCTCGGCATCGTCGAGAACATGGCCGTGCACGTGTGCGAGAAGTGCGGCCACGTCGAGCACATCTTCGGCGAGGAGGGTGGCAAGCGCCTGGCCGCCGAGTACAAGATGGACTACCTCGGCGCCCTGCCTCTCAACCTGTCGATCCGGGTCCAGGCCGACAGCGGCCGGCCCAGCGTGGTCAGCGACCCGGACGGCGAGATCGCCGGCCTGTACAAGCGCGTCGCGCGCCAGGTCGCGGTGAAGATCGCCCAGCGCAGCAAGGACTTCTCGGCGAAGTTTCCGACCATCAGCGTCTCCAAGGACACCTGAGGCGATGGACGACGAGCCGGCGCCGGAGCCCGCGCCCAAGCGCGAGCGCCCCGGCATCCGTGTGGCGGTCGTGATGGAGCGCGAGACGGCGCCGAACCGGTACGAGGACTGGCGCTTCTGCATTGCCGACGTCGTCGCCGACGAGCCGGCCTTCGGCAGCGAGCCGCGCGTGCTGCGCGACGACGGCAAGCGGCAGCTGACCCTGCACCCCGGCTTCGCGCTCGAGCTGTACCGCGACCAGGCCGAGGGCTACTACCTGAACCTGAGCTCGGGCGCGCCGGTCTGGTTCGTCGTCTGGCGCGTCGACGAGGCGGATCCGTCGAGGGCCGCACCCGAGACGGTGAGCCTGTCGTACCACGAGGCGGGGCGCTGGCTCGATGCGCAGGAACACGTCGACAACGTGCCGCTGGCGCCGGAGCTCGCCGCCTGGCTGCAGGCCTACACCGACGAGCACCACCGGCCCCAGCCGAAGAAGCGCCGTCGCCCGCAGTCGTTCCTCGCACCGGGGGAGCGGTGAGCACGGCGGACGAGGGCTTCCTCGCCCGCTGGGCGCGGCGAAAGTCCGGCGACAAGACGCCACCCGACGCGCAGCCGCGGCCTTCGACCGAGATGCGGCCGGCGGCGGTCGAGGCCGCTTCGCCTGGCGCGCCTGCGGCTTCGGGCGCGCCCGCGGCTCCGGCGGCGGCCGAGCCCGTTCCCTTGCCGACGATGGAGGATGTGGCGGCCTTGACGCGCGGTTCCGACTACTCGCGCTTCGTCCAGCCCGGCGTCGGCCGCGACGTCAGCAACGCGGCGATGAAGAAGCTGTTCAGCGACCCGCACTTCAATGTCATGGACGGGCTCGACACCTACATCGACGACTACGGCAAGGCCGATCCGATCCCGCCGGCGATGCTGCGCCTGATGAACCAGGCGGTGTCGCTGGGGCTGTTCGACGACGAACCTGCCGCGGACCCGCCGGCTGCCGCACCGGCAGCGGCCCAGGCTTGTCCGGATGGCGGCGCCCGCACCCCGCTGGCACAGTCGGCGACGCCCCCGCCGACCGCTCCCGCGCCTTCCTCTGCTGCCTCCGTGCCCGATCCGGCACCCGACCTCTGCCCCGATGACGACCCTGATCTGCGACTGCAACCGGACGATGCCCCTGGACGCCGCGGCCCTGAGCCGGGCCCTCGGGCCTGACGCCGGCGTCGCCACCGTCCACTCCGTCCTCTGCCGGCGCGAAGCCGGAGCGTTCCAGCGCGCGGCCCGCGACGGCGCCGACCTGCTCGTCGCCTGCACGCAGGAAAGCCGGCTCTTCCTGGAGCTCGCCGAGGCGACCGAAGGCGTGCCGAGCCTCGCCGAGCGGCCGATCCGCTTCGTCAACATCCGCGAGACCGGCGGCTGGTCGAAGGACGCTGCCGCGGCCCTGCCGAAGACGGCGGCCCTGCTCGCCGTCGCCCGGCTGGCCGACGCCGAGCCGGTGCCGACCGTGTCGTACGCGTCGGCAGGGCGCGTGCTCGTCATCGGCGCTGCCGACGCCGCCGTCCGCGCCGCCGCGATGCTCGGCGACAAGCTGGAGGTGAGCCTGCTCCTGCCCGGCCCGGGCGGCACCTTGCCGCAGACGCGCTCGATGCCGGTCCACGCCGGCCGGCTGACCCGCCTCGGCGGCTGGCTCGGTGCCTTCGAGGCGAGCTGGTCGAGCGCCAACCCGATCGACCTCGACCTCTGCACGCGCTGCAATGCCTGCATCGAGGTCTGCCCGGAGCAGGCGATCGACTTCACCTACCAGATCGACCTGGCCCGCTGCACCGGCCACCGCCAGTGCGTGCGGGCCTGCGAGGCCGCCGGTGCGATCGACTTCCAGCGCGCTGCCGAGGAGGTGACCGAGTCCTTCGACCTGGTGCTCGACCTGCAGGCCGTGCCGGCGATCGCCCTGCACCAGCCGCCGCAGGGCTACTTCCACGCGGCAGACGATGCCGCGCTCATCGCCGCGGTCCTGCAGCTGCGCGAGTGCGTCGGCGATTTCGAGAAGCCGAAGTTCTTCCAGTACAAGCAGAAGATCTGCGCGCACAGCCGCAACGAGCAGATCGGCTGCACCGCGTGCATCGACGTCTGCTCCGCGGCGGCGATCCGCAGCGATGCGTCGATGAAGGGCTCGACGCGCGAGGTGCGAAGCGGCGAGTCGCCGGTGCGGGGCGGAATCATCGTCGAGCCGCACCTGTGCGTCGGCTGCGGCGCATGCACGACGGTGTGCCCGAGCGGCGCCCTCACGTACGCCGTGCCGCGGCCGCACGAGCAGGGCGCGCGCATCCGGACCCTGCTCTCGACCTACGCGCGGGCCGGCGGCCGCGACGCCGCCGTGCTGATCCACAGCCAGGGCGCAGGCGCCGGGGCCATCGACGCGCTCGGCCGGGCGGCCCGCGTCGACCCGGCCGTGCAGGGCCTGCCGGCGCGCGTCCTGCCGCTCGAGGTCTGGCACACGGCGTCGGTCGGCATCGATCTCTGGCTGTCGGCGATCGCCTTCGGCGCGTCGCAGGTCTGGGTCCTGGTGACGCACGAGGAGGCGCCTGCCTACCGGGACGCGATCGCGGCGCAGATGCAGGTGGCCGAAGCGATCCTGGCCGGGATGGGCATGGCCGGCGAGCACTTCCGCATCGTCGGCGGGGGCGAGGTCTCGCGCCTCAAGGCGCAGCCCGCAGGCGCCGGCCCGGTCGCGGCTAAGGCGCCGCTCGCCGGCCGCACCGAAGAGGCCCTGCTGCGCCTCGACCGCGCCCTGCAGCGCCCGCCGGCATCGACGGTCCGGCGCGCCGCCACCTTCGCGGTGCAGGCAGAGAAGCGGACGACGCTGGACCTCGCCATCGAGCACCTGATGCAGGATGCCCAGGCCCTGCAGGGCGAGATCGCCCTTCCGGCGGCGAGCCCGCTCGGCGCCATCGTCGTCGATGCCGGCGCCTGCACGCTTTGCCTGGCCTGCGTCGGCGCCTGCCCGGAGGCGGCGCTCGCCGACAACCCGGACCTGCCGCAGCTCCGCTTCATCGAGAAGAACTGCGTCCAGTGCGGCATCTGCGCCAGCACCTGCCCGGAAGACGCGATCACGCTGCAGCCGCGCCTGCTCCTGGCCGAGGCCGGCAAGGCGCGCAGGCAGGCCCGCGTCCTGAACGAAGCCCAGCCCTACCGCTGCATCCGGTGCGCCAAGCCGTTCGGCACGCTGCAGGCGGTGGAGGCGATGCTGGGCAAGCTCGCCGGCCATGCCATGTTTCAGGGCGCCGCGGCCGAACGGCTGCGCATGTGCAGCGATTGCCGCGTCGTCGACATCCACAGCAGCGCGAGCGAAGTGCGCATCGACGAGCTGTGAGCGACCTCGCCAAGGCAGGTCCCCCCCTCGCCAGGGCCGGGATCGACGACGCGGCTGCGCCCGGCCTCTCCTCGGCCGATGCCGCCGAGGAGCTGGCCCGCGCCGAGGTCTACGGCCTCCTGGCGCAGCTGTTCCATACCCCGCCGGACGAGGCGCTGTACGCGCAGTTCGCGGTCGCCGTGACCGAGGCGCCGGTGCCCGGCGCCTTCCTCGAGGCGAGCTGGCGCGATCTGGTCGGCACGGCGCGCCGGCTCCCGCTCGAAAGCGTGCGCGGGGAGTTCGATGCGCTGTTCCAGGGCATCGGCAAGCCGGAGGTCTTCCTCTACGGCTCGTACTACCTGGCGGGGGCGCTGAACGAGAAGCCGCTCGTCGAGCTGCGCGACGACCTGCGTAAGTTCGGCCTGGAGCGGTCCGAAGGCTCCGGCGAGACCGAGGACCACGTCGCCAGTCTCTGCGAGGTGATGCGCTACCTGATCGCCGGCGAGGACGTCGGCACGAGCAACCTCGCGACGCAGCGACGCTTCTTCGACGCCCACATGCGGGGTGTCGTCGACCCCCTGTGCGAAGCGATCGAGGCCCATTCCCTGGCCGATTTCTATCGCGCCGTCGCGGTCTTCGCCAGGGACTTCTTCGCGGTCGAGAAGCAGGCCTTCGAGTTGCTGGACGCCTGAGCCCGGACGCTGGTGGGGTCGACCCCCTCCGTCGCGGGTGCTAACCCGGTTTATGGCCCTGCAGTATCCTGCTAGGCTC
>NZ_JANODC010000142.1:0-1887 GCF_031412495.1 Rhizobacter sp.
CATCGACGAGCCCGAGGCCAGGATGATCTTCTGGATCTCCTCGGTGATGGGCATGACCTGGTAAATGCCGACCCGACCCTTGTAACCGTTGTTGCACATCGAACAGCCGACGGCCCTGAAGGGCTTCCAGTTGCCGTCGAGATCCTCGGCCTTGAAGCCGGCCTTGAGCATCGCCTCCCGAGGATAGTCGGCCGGGGTCTTGCAGTTCTCGCAGAGCTTGCGCGCCAGCCGCTGGGCCGTGATCAGCAGCACGCTGGCGGCGATGTTGAAGGCGGCGACGCCCATGTTCGACAGGCGCGTCAGCGTCGTCGGCGCATCGTTCGTATGCAGGGTCGACATGACCATGTGGCCGGTCTGGGCGGCCTTCAGCGCAATGTCAGCCGTTTCAAGATCGCGGATCTCGCCGACCATGATGATGTCCGGGTCCTGGCGCAGGAAGGACTTCAGGGCCACCGCGAACGTGAGGCCGGCGCGGTCGTTGACGTTGACCTGGTTGACGCCGGGCAGGTTGATTTCGGCCGGATCCTCGACCGTGGCGATGTTCACGCCCGGCTGGTTCAGGATGTTGAGGCAGGTGTAGAGCGAAACGGTCTTGCCGCTTCCGGTCGGGCCGGTGACCAGCACCATGCCGTAGGGGCGCTGGATGGCCTTGAGGAGGCGGTCCTTCTCGATCTTCTCGTAGCCGAGCGCTTCGATGCCGACCTTCGCGCTCGAGGGGTCGAGGATCCGGATCACGATTTTCTCGCCGAACAGGGTGGGCAAGGTGCTGACCCGGAAGTCGATCGCCTTGCTGCCGAACTTCAGCTTCATGCGCCCGTCCTGCGGGACGCGCCTTTCGGCGATGTCGAGCCGCGAGATGACCTTGATTCGGGCCGAGAGCTTGTCCTTGATCGCGAGGGGCGGCTGCGTGATCTCGCGCAGTTCGCCATCGACGCGGAAGCGGACGCGATAGTGGTATTCGTAGGGCTCGAAGTGAAGGTCGGACGCGCGCAGGTTGATCGCGTCGATCAGCATCTTCTGCAGGAAGCGGACGACGGGTGCATCCTCGACGTCGCTGCTGACATCCTGGGCCTCGCTCTGGCTCGTCGCCTCGTCCGTGACGTCGAAGTCGAAGTCGCCCGACGAGAGCGCTTCCATGGTCTCGGCCGCACTGGCCCCGGTGCCCTCGAGGAGCTTGGCCAGCTTGTCGTGCTCGACGATGACCCACTCGGGCGCTAGCTGGGTCGCGAACTTGATCCGCTCGGCGGCTTCCTGGTCGGTCGGATCGGCCGCGCCGATGAAAAGGCGGTTGCCGCGCTTGCCGAGGACGACCACCTGGTACTGCGCCGACAGCTTGCCGTCGATGACGTTCTTCGGCAGCTTCTGCGCATCGATCGCGCTCAGGTCGAGGAGCGGCAGCGCCAGGGCAGCGGCCAGCGTGTGCGCCAGATCGGATGGGGAGACGGCACCGGCCGCGATGACCGATGCCACGAAGCCGGTCCGCTTCTCCCGCGAGCTACGGACGAGCTCCTCGGCCGTCTTCGGGTTCAGCTTGCCGGCGTGAACCAGTACCCTCGCGACGCCAGAGAGGGCGGAGTGCGGTGCTTCGGCGAGGGTATCCAACAGAAGAGGGCCGATCAGCGGTGAGAAAAGCGCGCGATCATCGCCGATCCCCCCTTCGATGTAAACGCTGCGCGCAGGTGGTGCGCCAACAATTCACGACGCCCCGTGAGAGCGGCCGTCAGATCTGGAAAAGGTCACGAAAGAAGCAGTCGAATGGTCGGGGTGAGAGGATTCGAACCTCCGGCCTCTACGTCCCGAACGTAGCGCTCTACCAGGCTAAGCTACACCCCGTTTTCACCCTGTCTTCACGCCGCAACTTCAAGAAGAACGCTCGACAGAACGAAC
>NZ_JANODC010000143.1:0-3923 GCF_031412495.1 Rhizobacter sp.
CTCGGCCTGCAGGTGCTCGTTCTTGACCAGGTGAACAGGGACGTAGTCATAGGCCAGGCCCTTCAGCTCGAGGGCGATGCGGACGCGAAACGACGCCGAGGACCGGAAGTAGCTGTACAGCTGCATCTCGCGGCCGACGAGGACTAGACGATCTCGACCTGCAGGCTGCCGATGCCGCCGACCTCGGCCTTCAGCACGTCGCCGCGCTCGACCGCGGCCACGCCTTCGGGCGTGCCGGTGAAGATCAGGTCGCCAGGCTGCAGCTCCCAGGCCGCCGACAGGTGCTCGATGATCTCGGCGATGCTCCAGATGAGCTTGCCGATCGTGCTCTTCTGGCGCACGACGCCGTTGACCTGCAGCGAGATGGTCGTGTCGGGGCCGATCTGCGTCGAGCCGGCCCGGTGCAGCGGCCCGATCGGCCCCGAGGCGTCGAAGCCCTTGCCGATGTCCCACGGCCGGCCCAGCTTCTTGGCCTCGCCCTGCAGGTCGCGCCGGGTCATGTCGAGGCCGACTGCGTAGCCCCAGACGTGCCGCATCGCATCCGCGGCGGCGATGTCGCGGCCGCCGATGCCGATGGCGGCGACGAGCTCGACCTCGTGGTGCAGGCTCCTGGTCAGGCTCGGGTACGGCATGCGGCCGACCTCGCCCTCGGCAACGACGAGCAGCGCGTCGGCCGGCTTCATGAAGAAGAAAGGCGGCTCGCGGCCGGTGAAGCCCATCTCGATCGCGTGCTCGACGTAGTTGCGACCAACGCAATAGACGCGCCGGACGGGGAAGGTTTCGCCGCTGCCGCCGGCGACCGGTAGGGAGGTCACGGCGGGGGTAGGGATGACGTGTTTCATCGCTGAATCATGCCATGCAGTTCACTACACTCGGCGCCATGGCGACCCTGCGCAGCATCAAGCATTGCCGGGCCTGCGGCGGCGAAGTTCACTACGCGACGCCGCCCGACGACAACCGCGAGCGCGCCACCTGCCGCCTCTGCAGCACCGTCCACTACGAGAACCCGCTGAACGTCGTCGGCACCCTGCCCGTCTGGAGGGACCAGGTGCTGCTCTGCCGCCGTGCCATCGACCCCCGGCACGGGCTGTGGACCCTGCCCGCGGGCTTCATGGAACTCGGCGAGACCACCGAAGAGGGGGCGCTGCGCGAGACGGTCGAGGAAGCCGGCGCCCGCGTCGAGCTCGAGGGCCTGTACACGCTGATCAACGTCGTGCGCGTGGGCCAGGTCCATCTCTTCTACCGGGCCCGCATGCTCGACGTCGACTTCGTTCCCGGACCCGAGTCGCTCGAGGCCCGGCTCTTCCGCGAGGACGAAGTGCCCTGGCCGGAGATCGCCTTCCGCACGACGAAGATGACGCTCGAGTTCTTCTTCGCCGACCGACGCGAAGGCCGCTTCCCCGCCCACTTCGCGGACATCGCCTAGGCCGGCGGCGCCTCAGCGCCGGGCCGGCGGCAAGTCGGTGCAGCTGCCCTCGAAGGCCTCGGCCGCCAGGCCGATCGATTCGCCGAGCGTCGGGTGCGGGTGGATGGTCCTGCCGATGTCGACGGCGTCGGCGCCCATCTCGATGGCCAGCGCGATCTCGCCGATCATGTCGCCCGCGTGCGTGCCGACGATGGCACCGCCGACGATGGCATGGCTCTCCGCGTCGAAGAGCAGCTTGGTGAAGCCCTCGTCGCGGCCGTTGGCGATCGCCCGCCCCGATGCCGTCCAGGGGAAGAGCCCCTTCGTCACCTTCTGCCCGCGCGCACGGGCCTCGTCTTCGGTAACGCCAACCCAGGCGATCTCCGGGTCGGTGTAGGCCACGCTCGGGATCACGCGCGCGTCGAAGGCGCGCCGGGCCAGCTTCGCGTCGCCCAGCTGCTCGCCGGCGGCGACCTCCGCGGCGACGTGCGCCTCGTGCACCGCCTTGTGTTCGAGCATCGGCTGGCCGACGATGTCGCCGACGGCGAAGATGTGCGGCACGTTGGTGCGCATCTGGATGTCGACCGGGACGAAGCCGCGATCGCTCACCGTGATGCCGGCGTTCTCGGCGCCGATCTTCCTGCCGTTGGGAACGCGGCCGACGGCCTGCAGGACCAGGTCGTACAGCTGCTCCTTCAGGGCGCCCTCGCCTTCGAACCTCACGAGGATGCCGTCCTGCCTTGCCTCGGCGCTCACCGTCTTCGTCTTGAGGAGGATGTTGTCGAAGCGGCGCGCGTTGAGCTTCTGCCAGATGCGGACCAGGTCGCGGTCGGCGCCCTGCATCAGGCCGTCGAGCATCTCGACGACGTCGAGGCGCGCACCGAGGGTCGAGTACACCGTGCCCATCTCGAGGCCGATGATGCCGCCGCCGACGATCAGCATCCGCCGCGGCTGCGACGGCAGTTCCAGCGCGCCGGTCGAGGTGACGACGCGGGGGTCGCCCTTGGGCATGAACGGCAGCTCGACGGCTTGCGAGCCGGCGGCGATCACGGCGCGCGTGAAGCCGATGCTCGTCATCCCTCCGCCGGCGAGCTCGACGCTGACATGGTTCGCGTCGCTGAAGCGGCCGCTGCCGGTGACCACGGTCACCTTGCGCATCTTCGCCATCTGGGCGAGCCCGCCGGTCAGTCGGCCGACCACCTTGTTCTTGTGCGCCAGCAGGCGCGCCGGGTCGATCGCCGGCTTGCCGAACTCGACGCCGAGCGCGCCGAAATGCGCCACCTCGTCGATCACCGCGGCGACGTGCAGAAGGGCCTTGGACGGGATGCAGCCCACGTTGAGGCAGACGCCGCCGAGGACCGGGTAGCGCTCGACGAGCACCACCTTCAGCCCTAGGTCGGCGGCGCGGAAAGCCGCTGAGTAGCCGCCGGGACCGGCGCCGAGGACGAGTAGGTCGCAGGTGAGGTCGCCGCCGAGCGCTGCGGGGGTAGCTGCAGGCGTCGGCGACGACGCCGGCGTCGCTGCAGGCGGTGCGACCGTTGCGGTGGTGCCGGCAGGCGCCGGAGCCGCGGCTGGGGGGGCCGACGCTGCCTCCACGGCCTCCAGCGTCAGGATCGCCGAGCCCTCGTTGACGGTGTCGCCGACCTTGACCTTCACTTCCTTCACCACGCCGGCGTGCGACGACGGAATCTCCATCGACGCCTTGTCGCTCTCGATCGTGATCAGGCTCTGCTCGACCCGGACCGTGTCGCCCGGCTTGACGAGCACCTCGATGACACCGACGTCCTTGAAATCGCCGATGTCCGGCACCTTGACGTCGACGCTCACAGCAGCACCCGCCTGAAGTCGCCGAGGATCTGCACCAGGTAGGCATTGAACCGCGCCGCCGCGGCGCCGTCGATGACCCGGTGGTCCCAGCTCAGCGACAGCGGCAGCGTCAGGCGCGGCTGGAACGCCTTGCCGTCCCACACCGGCTCCGTCGTGCTGCGGCAGACGCCGAGGATCGCCACCTCGGGCGCATTGATGATCGGCGTGAAGTAGCGGCCGCCGATGCCGCCGAGCGACGAGATCGAGAAGCACCCGCCGCTCATCTCGCCCGGCGAGAGCTTGCCCTCGCGCGCCTTCTTCGCCAGCTCGCTCATCTCGGCCGAGATCTGCAGCACGCCCTTCTGGTCGGCGTCCTTCAGCACCGGGACCATCAGGCCGTGCGGCGTGTCGGCGGCGAAGCCGATGTGGAAGTACTGCTTGAGGACCAGGTGATCGACGTCCAGCGACGCGTTGAACTCGGGGAACTTCTTCAGCGCCGCCACGCAGGCCTTGATGAGGAAGGCGAGCATGGTGACCTTGATGCCGGCCTTCTCGTTCTCCTTGTTGGTCGCGACACGGAACGCCTCGAGATCGGTGATGTCGGCGTCGTCGTGGTTGGTGACGTGCGGGATCAGGACCCAGTTGCGGTGCAGGTTGGCCGCGCCGATCTTCTTGATGCGCGACAGCTCCTTGCGCTCGGTCGGGCCGAACT
>NZ_JANODC010000144.1:0-2419 GCF_031412495.1 Rhizobacter sp.
CCTGGCTGAGGGCGTGGGCGGCTCGCTCGAGAACTTCGTGGCCATGATGAATCGCCAGGCGCAGGCCTGGGACCTGAAGAACACGAGCTTCAAGAACGTGACCGGGCTCACCGAGGCGGGCCACAAGAGCACGGCACGCGATGTGGCGGTGATCGCCTCGCACATCATCAACGACTTCCCCGAGTACTACCCGCTGTACTCGATCAAGAAGTACCACTTCGAGGGCTCGCCCACCACCAACGAGAACAACCGCAACGTGCTGCTGCTGCGCGACCCGAGTGTCGACGGCATGAAGACCGGCTTCACCGAAGCGGCCGGGTATTGCATGGTGGTCTCCGCGCAGCGCGATTTTCCGAACCTCGCGGCCACTGGCGCAGGTGGTGGCAAGCGCCGCCTGCTCAGCGTGGTGCTGGGCGCGGCTTCGATGGATGCGCGCGCGAACGAAAGCCAGAAGCTCCTCAACTGGGGTTTCCAGGCCTTCGACACGGTTCGCCTCTTCGACGACGGCAAGGCCATCGTCACCACGCCGGTCTGGAAGGGCGCGGTCAACGAGGCGCGCCTCGGCCCGGCCTCGGCCGTCTTCGTCAGCGTGCCGAAGGGCGACGGCGCCAAGCTGCAGACCAAGGTCGAACGCACCGACCCGCTCGTCGCGCCGCTCGCCAAGGGCCAGCGCGTCGGCTCGATCAAGGTGACGACCCCGGCCGGCACGCCGGTCGCCGACGTGCCGCTGGTGGTCATGGACGCGGTCGAGCAGGCCGGCATCTTCGGCCGCGCCTGGGATGCCATCCGCCTCTGGGTGAAGTAGCCACAATGCCGGAACGCCCGGAGGCGCCCATGCACACGACCCTGCCCGACACGCTCTGCTACATCAACGGCGAGTACCGCCCGCTGAACGAGGCCAAGGTCTCGGTGCTCGACCGCGGCTTCATCTTCGGCGACGGGGTCTACGAGGTCGTGCCCGTCTACGGCCGCAGGATCTTCCGCTTCGACGAGCACATGGCGCGGCTGTCGCGCAACCTGGGCAAGCTGCGCATCGAGAACCCGCACGGGCGCGAGGAGTGGCTGGAGCGCTGCCGCAGGCTGGTCGAGGCGCTCGCCGAGCGCGGCGGCTCGACCCAGCAGCTGGTCTACATCCAGGTGACGCGCGGCGTCGCCTACCCGCGCGACCACGTCATGCCGGCTGGCATCGCGCCGACCGTCTTCATGATGGCCAGCCCGATGAAGCCGGCCAGCGGCGAGCAGCGCCACCAGGGCGTGGCCTGCGTCAGCGCCCGCGACTTCCGCTGGGAGCGCGGCGACATCAAGAGCGTGTCCCTGCTCGGCAACGTCATGGCGCGGCAGATGTCGGCCGATCGCGATGCCCTCGAGACGATCATGTTCCGCGACGGCTTCCTGACCGAGGCGTCGGGATCGAACGTCTGGATCGTCCACGAAGGCGCCGTCCTCGGCCCGCCGAAGAGCGAGCACCTGCTCGAGGGCATCCGCTACGAGCTGATCCGGGAGCTGTGCGAGGAGTGCGGCATCGCCTTCAACCTGCGCCCGCTGCCCGAAGGCGAGGTCATCGCCGCCGACGAGATCCTGCTCAGCTCGGCCACCAAGGAAGTGCTGCCCGTGACCACCTTCGACGGCAGCGGCGTCGGCCACGGCGCCTTGCGAGGCAAGCCCGGGCCCGTCTACGCCAGGCTGTACGAGGCCTATCAGCGAGCCAAGGCGGAGCAGTCGATCTGACTTTCCCAGGCGGGCCACGTCCCGCCATTCATCCACCCCCTCGCGACATCAGAAAGGTTCGATCGTGAAGACGTCCTTCGCACTTCTGACCGTGTCGTTCGCCGCACTGGCCGGCTGCGCCAGCTCGACGTCGACCACCACCACCTCCAGCGCGGCGCAGGCACCCGCCGGGGCTGCCGCGCCGGCAACCTCGCCGGGCGCGGCCACGGCATCGCCGGCCGGCGCGAACGCGCCCAGTCCCTTCGGCCCGACGCGAACCGTCAAGTCGAGGGATGGCCGCTTCGAGGGCGAGATCGTCGGCAGCGTCGTTCCCGGGAGCCGGTTCGCGAAGCTGCAGATCGGCATGACCTACGAAGAGGTCACGGCGCTGATCGGCGCGCCCGACAACATGGTCCGGCACGAGACCGGCAAGCGCTGGATCCCGTTCTACTACGGCAACGACTCGCAGCGGCTTCAGGTGCTCTACCGGCGCGAGGGCTGCCTGACCTTCACCGGCGGCAATGTCTTCGGCGGCGGCGGCAACGAGCTGGTCCGCATCACCGCGACGCAGCGCCAGGACTGCATGAGTTGATGGACGACGAGCCCGCTGACGCCGCCGCGCCCGAGCGGCCGTCGCTGATCGACTACCCGTCGGCCTTCCCGATCAAGGTCATGGGGATGAACGTCGACGGCTTCGTGCACGCCGTGACCG
>NZ_JANODC010000145.1:0-5104 GCF_031412495.1 Rhizobacter sp.
GTCGGGGCGGATTATGGCGTGGCCTCCGGTCATCCCGGCACGGCCGAAGCACCCGGCGTGACAGGTGTCGCGCCCGCACTCACCTTCGGACCCGTTGCGGTTGACTGATCTCTTCACGAACCTGCCGCCGGAGGCACCGCCGGACAACGCGTCGGCCGCCCCGCAGCGTGCGCGAACGCCGAGCCGCATCTGGCGCGTGGCCGACCTGCTCGGCGCCGTCGCTTCCCTGGTCGAGATGGAGTTCCCGGCCTGCTCGGTCGGCGGCGAGATCTCCGGCTTTTCGCGGGCGGCGAGCGGCCATTGCTACTTCAGCCTCAAGGACCCGGATGGTGGCGTGAGCCTTCGTTGCGCGATGTTCAGGCGCGCCGCCACGCTGCTCGACTTCCGGCCGCGGGACGGACAGGCCGTCGAGCTGCGGGGGCGCCTGGCGGTCTACGAACCTCGCGGCGAGCTTCAGTTCGTGGTGGAGGCGATGCAGCCGAGCGGCGCAGGGGTGCTGTACGAGCGCTTCCTTCGACTGCGCGCCAAGCTCGAAGGCGAGGGGTTGTTCGAACCCACGCGCAAGCGCCGCCTGCCGTCCTTCCCTAGACGGGTGGGCGTCGTCACGTCGCTGCAGGGCGCGGCGCTCCACGACGTCGCGACGACGCTGGCGCGACGCTCTCCGCACGTCGAGGTCATCGTCTATCCGAGCGCCGTGCAGGGGGTGGATGCGCCGGCCGCGCTCTGCCAGGCGATCTCCATCGCCGGCGAGCGCGGCGAGGTCGACCTCCTGATCGTCTGCCGCGGCGGCGGCTCGCTCGAGGACCTCTGGGCCTTCAACGACGAGCGGGTCGTCCGCGCCATCGCCGCGGCGCCGATGCCGGTGCTGAGCGGAGTCGGCCACGAGACCGACGTCTCCCTCGTCGACCTCGCCGCCGACCTGCGCGCGCCGACGCCGACAGCCGCCGCCGAGCTCGCCGCACCGGCCACGGCTACGCACCTGCAGGCGCTCGACGCCCTGGTCGGGGCCATGTCGAGGCGTGTCGAAGGCATGCTCGAGACCCGGGCCCAGCGCATCGATCGCGCCGCGCTGCGCCTCGCCCGTCCGAGCGACGCGCTGCGCAGGCGCGCTCACCTGCTCGACATGCTCGAGCAGCGCCTCGGCGCGGCGCCCCTGCTCTCTGTCGGCGCGTCGCTGTCCCGCTGCGCCTCGGCGCGCGACCGGATGCGGCACGCGGCTCGCATGGCCTGCTCGCGCTCGTCGAGCCGCCTCGACGTCGCGGCGGCCGGGCTGAAGGCGCTCGACCCCGACCGGGTGCTCGCGCGCGGCTACGTCCGGCTCGAGCGCCACGAAGGGACGCCGGTCACGTCGGTCAGGCAGCTCGCCGCAGGCGACCGCATCCGGGCGCGCCTCGGCGACGGCTCCGCCAGGCTCGACGTGCTCGACGTCGATGCTGCTCCGCGCGCGCCCTGAGCCTCACCGGCGACGGCAAGCTCTCTACAATTGCCCCCCAGAACAATCGCCTGCCGAAGGAACGCCATGGAACACACCCTGCCCCCGCTCCCGTATCCCATCGATGCGCTCGCCCCCCACGTCAGCAAGGAAACGCTGGAGTACCACCACGGCAAGCACCACAAGGCCTACGTCGACAACCTGAACAACCTGCAGAAGGGCACCGAGTTCGAGTCCATGCCCCTCGAGGACATCGTCCGCAAGTCGTCGGGCGCGATCTACAACAACGCCGCCCAGATCTGGAACCACACCTTCTTCTGGAGTTGCATGAAGCCGGGCGGCGGGGGTGAGCCGACCGGCCCCCTGGCCGACGCGATCCGGGGCAAGTGGGCCGCCTTCCCGGCGTTCAAGGAGGCCTTCGCGAAGAGCGCGGTGGGCAACTTCGGCTCGGGCTGGACCTGGCTCGTCAAGAAGGCCGACGGCAGTGTCGACATCGTCAACATGGGTGCGGCGGGAACGCCGCTCACGACCGGCGACAAGCCCCTGCTCACCCTCGACGTCTGGGAGCACGCCTACTACATCGACTACCGCAACCAGCGGCCGAAGTGGGCCGAGACCTTCCTCAGCTCGCTGGCCAACTGGGACTTCGCGGCGAAGAACTTCGCCTGAGCGAACCCAGCCCGTGAGGAGCTAGTTCGCGAACGGCTGGCCGAGCACCTTGGTGCCGGCCTTGATGCCGCGTTTCGCGAACCAGCCCTCGTTCATCTCGAGTACGAAGCGCACGGGCTTGTCGGAACAGTGCGGGTCGAGCGTCTGCGGCTTCATGCTGTCGATGTTGACGACGCTGCCTTCATCGGCGAGGAAGGCGATCGAGAGCGGGATCAGGGTGTTCTTCATCCAGAAGCACTGCTGGGCGGGCCGCTCGAAGACGAAGAGCATCCCTTCGTTGGCCCCCATAGAGGTCCGGTTCATGAGGCCGATCTGGCGCTGCTGCGGCGTGGTCGCCAGTTCTGCCGAGATGTTGTGGATGCCGGCCTGCAGGCGGATCGACGCCAGTTTCTGCGGCCCGTCCTGGGCCGGTGCGGCGGCCGCCGCCAGCAGCATCGCGAGGGCCGCGGCCCAGCGCCCGAATCTCTGTTTCATGCCCATTCTTCCGACTTAGAATTTCCGCTGCAATCTCAACACGGCCGCGCGAGCGGGGCGCCATTTTCATGTATCAGCACATCAAGGTGCCCGAGGGCGGGCAGAAGATCAAGGTCAACCCCGACTTCTCCCTCGTGGTGCCCGACGAGCCGATCATTCCCTATATCGAAGGCGACGGCACGGGCGTTGACATCACGCCGGTGATGATCAAGGTGGTCGATGCCGCGGTGGCCAAGACCTACGGCGGCAAGAAGAAGATCCACTGGATGGAGATCTACGCCGGCGAGAAGTCGACGCGCGTCTACGGTCCCGACGTGTGGCTGCCCCCGGAGACGCTCGAGGCGGTGCGGGAGTACGTGGTCTCGATCAAGGGCCCGCTCACCACGCCGGTCGGCGGCGGCATCCGCTCGCTGAACGTGGCGCTGCGCCAGGAACTCGACCTCTACGTCTGCCTGCGCCCGATCCAGTACTTCAAGGGCGTGCCTTCCCCGGTCAAGGCGCCCGAGAAGACCAACATGGTCATCTTCCGCGAGAACTCGGAGGACATCTACGCCGGCATCGAGTTCGAGGCCGAGAGCGAGAAGGCCAAACGCCTGATCAAGATCCTCCAGGACGAGTTCGGGGTCAAGAAGATCCGTTTTCCCGACACCTCCGGCATCGGTATCAAGCCGGTGTCGCGAGAGGGCACGGAGCGCCTTGTGCGCAAGGCCCTGCAGTACGCCATCGACCACGACAAGCCCTCGGTGACGCTGGTGCACAAGGGCAACATCATGAAGTTCACCGAGGGGGGCTTCCGCGACTGGGGCTACGCCCTGGCGCAGCGCGAGTTCGGTGCGGCGCTGATCGACGGCGGGCCGTGGAGCCAGTTCAAGAATCCCAAGACCGGCAAGAACATCGTCGTCAAGGATTCGATCGCCGATGCGTTCCTGCAGCAGATCCTGCTTCGCCCGGCCGAGTATTCGGTGATCGCCACGCTGAACCTGAACGGGGACTACGTGTCGGACGCTCTCGCGGCGCAGGTCGGCGGCATCGGCATCGCGCCGGGCGCCAACATGAGCGACACGGTCGCCATGTTCGAGGCGACGCACGGCACCGCCCCCAAGTACGCCGGCAAGGACTACGTCAACCCGGGCTCGGAGATCCTTTCGGCCGAGATGATGCTGCGCCACATGGGCTGGGACGCGGCGGCCGACCTCGTCATCAGCTCGATGGAAAAAGCCATCCTGTCGAAGAAGGTGACATACGACTTCGCCCGGCTGATGGAAGGGGCGACCCAGGTCTCGTGCTCCGGGTTCGGCCAGGTGATGATCGACAACATGTGATCGGGCGACACGCCGACACGAGAAAACCCGCCGTTCGGCGGGTTTTTTTTGCGCGTCAGGCATGAACTGGACCGCGTTCGGGGGATACCTTCGGCCTTGTGAAATAGTCCCCGCGGCCAATATGAGAACGAAGCGAGCCCGCTCGGCTCAACTCGATAGAATGAATTCATGCCTGACGACAAACCGCTCCTCCCTGTCATTCGGCCGCAGCCGGATGACGGGCAGGGTGCCGTCGTCGTCGAGCGCAAGACTCAGAAAACCGAGCCCCCGCGGATGTATCAGGTCATCCTGCTCAACGACGACTACACACCGATGGAGTTTGTCGTGATGGTGCTGCAGGAGTATTTCAACCGGGATCTCGAAACCGCGACGCAGATCATGCTGAAGATCCACCACGACGGGCGCGGAGTTTGCGGCGTCTTTTCGAAGGACGTCGCCGCGACCAAGGTCGAACTGGTGCTGGCTGCCGCGAGGCGCGGCGGCCACCCGTTGCAATGCATTATGGAGTCCGCATGATTGCGCAAGAGTTGGAAGTCAGCCTGCACATGGCCTTCGTCGAGGCCAGGCAGCAGCGACACGAGTTCATCACCGTCGAGCACCTGCTCATGGCGCTGCTCGACAACCCATCGGCGGCCGAAGTGCTGCGCGCCTGCTCGGCCAGCCTCGACGACCTGAGGAAGAGCCTGGTCGGCTTCATCAAGGAAAACACCCCCACCGTCGGCGGTGCCGACGAGGTCGACACGCAGCCGACGTTGGGCTTCCAGCGCGTCATCCAGCGCGCGATCATGCATGTGCAGTCGACGGGCAGCGGCAAGAAGGAGGTGACCGGTGCCAATGTACTCGTCGCGATCTTCGGCGAGAAGGACTCGCACGCCGTCTACTACCTGCACCAGCAGGGCGTGACCCGGCTCGACGTCGTCAACTTCATCGCGCATGGCATCAAGAAGACCGATCCGCCCGAGCCGGCCAAGCCGGGCGAAGGATCGGGCTCGAGCGCCGAGAGCGAGAAGGAAGAAGGCGACGGCAAGGGCTCGCCGCTCGACCAGTTCACGCAGAACCTGAACCAGCTCGCCCGCGACGGCAAGATCGATCCGCTGATCGGCCGCGAGCTCGAGGTCGAACGCGTGATCCAGATCCTCTGCCGCCGGCGCAAGAACAACCCGCTCCTCGTCGGCGAAGCCGGTGTCGGCAAGACGGCGATCGCCGA
>NZ_JANODC010000146.1:0-9127 GCF_031412495.1 Rhizobacter sp.
GAGAAGAACGGCGAGACGATCGAGAAGTTCCTCGCCGCCGTCGCCGAGGCCGACAAGTGGATGCGCGCCAACCCGAAGCTGGCGGCGCAGGTCGCGACGCGCTGGATCCCGGGGCTCAAGCAGGACGTGGCCGAGGCCGCGATGCAGTTCAACATCCAGCAGAACGACCGCCGCCTCTCGGCCAACAACTACCGCGCGCTCTTCGCCGCCGAAGACCGGCTGAGCCGGCTGGGCATCATCAAGTCGACCTTCGACGTCAACAAGCACATCGAGCCGAAGCACATTCTGAAGGTGATGCGCGACAAGCCCGAGCTGTTCTCCGACCTGCCGCCGATCCCGGCGAGCGTGGCGATCACGCCGGGGTACGTCTTCAGGCCTTGAGGCTGCGCCGGAGCGCTTCGAAGAACAGCTCCGACTGCGTTCGATCGCCGAGCGTCTGCTCGCGCACGCGCTCGGCGATCGAGGCACCGACCGGCAGCGGCGTCCGCCCGGTCGACTGCGCCAGCACCTGCACCATGCAGGCCCGCTCGAGGTAGTAGAGGTCGTCGTAGGCCCAGGCCATGCGCTCGCCGCACACGACGATGCCGTGGTTGCCGAGGAAGGCGACGTCGGCGCTGCCCATCGCTCTGGCGATCCGCTCGCCTTCCGAGGCGTCGAGGGCCAGGCCGTTGTAGCCGGCGTCGACCGCGACGCGGCCGTGGAAGCGCATGGCGTTCTGCGACAGCGCCGTGTCGAGGCCGCGGTCGGCGGTGAGCGTCAGCGCGGTCGCGTACGGCATGTGCACGTGCAGGACGCAGGCCTTGCGGCACAGGCGATGGATGGCGGCGTGGATGAACATCGCCGTCGGCTCGACCTCGTGCCTGCCCGCCAGTCGCTGCCCCGCGCCGTCGACCATCACGATGTCGTCGCCGCCGACCTCGCTCCAGAGCAGGCCGCGCGGGTTGAGGAGAAAGCGCCCCGAACGGTCGGGGAGCTCGACGCTGAAGTGGTTGCAGACGCCTTCGGCCAGGCCGTGGTGCGCCGCCGCACGCAAGGCCAGGGCGAGGTCTTCGCGAAGGCTCCGCACGGCATCGCCGTCGAGCTCGGAGGGGCTGGGGGTGGGGGTCATCGGTGGCGCTCCTTTCGTGCATGCAGCTTAGCCCGGCGCGACACGATTTCTGATGCAATGGCGACGCATCCAGGAGCAACGCACATGATCGCCAGGAACACCCTCTGTCTCTGGTACGACGGCACCGCCGAAGACGCGGCGAGGTTCTATGCCGCCACCTTCCCCGACAGCTCCGTCGGTGCCGTCCACCGCGCGCCGGCCGACTATCCCAGCGGCAGGCAGGGCGATGTCCTCACGGTCGAGTTCACGGTGGCCGGCATTCCCTGCATCGGCCTCAACGGCGGGCCGGAGTTCAAGCACAGCGAGGCGTTCTCGTTCCAGATCTCGACCGAAGACCAGGCCGAGACCGACCGCCTCTGGCAGGCGATCGTCGGCAACGGCGGCCAGGAAAGCATGTGCGGCTGGTGCAAGGACCGGTGGGGCCTGTCCTGGCAGATCACCCCGCGCGCCCTCGTCGAAGGCATCGCCGACGCCGACCCGGCGGTGGCCAGGCGCGTGTTCGAGGCGATGATGGAGATGAAGAAGATCGACATCGCCGCGATCGAGGCGGCGCGGCGCGGTTGACGCGGCATGCGGTGATCGAGCGCCATCGAGCGGCGCTGGACCTGGTGCTCGACACCAACGTCGTCCTCGACTGGCTCGTGTTCCGTCACCCGGTCGGCGCACCGATCGAGGCGGCGCTGGCATCGGGGCAATGCCGATGGCTCTGCACCCGGGCGATGCGCGACGAGCTGGCCCGCGTCGCCGTTCGCCCATCGCTGGCGCGGTGGGCGGTCGATGCGCCTGTCGTCCTGGCCGCCTTCGATGCGCTCGCGGTGGACGTCGGCGACCTTCCGCCGCTCGGCGCCGCCGAATGCCTGCGCTGCACCGATCCCGACGATCAGGTGTTCATCGACCTGGCGATCGCGCGGCGCGCGCACGTGCTGCTGACGCGGGACCGGGCCGTGCTGCGGCTCGCGCCGCGAGCGCGGCGCTTCGGCGTACAGATCGCCACGCCCGAGGCCTGGCAGCAGTTCCGCCTCAGCGACTCGCCTGCGACGCCGCCGCCACCCGCCGGGCGATGAATTCGATCGGCACGTGGACGGAGCTGCCGCCTTCGGTCTGCATGACGATGCGGAGCTCGTCCCCGGCCAGCCGGCCGCGGTAGCGATGCACGACGGCGCCGTTGCCGCTGCTGCCCAGTTCGCTCGTGCGGGTGACGAAGCGCAGGCCGGCGGCATCGACGCGGCCTTCGAGCACGCCGCGCGCGACGCCGAGGAACGAGGCACTGCCGTGCAGTTCGTCGCCGTCGCCGGTGAAGGTGAAGCGCTCGGCGAAGCGGGCGTTCTCCCAGTCGTAGGTGACGTCGGCTCGCCACTCCCCGTTGATCTCGACGCGGGCCGCGGGCGGAGCCTGCTCGGCGCGCGACGCTGCCGCGGGCAGCGGCGATCGCTGCTGCCACTGCCACAGTGCGCCGAGCGCCACCAGGGCCAGCACCGGCCCGGCGATCCACCAGCCGGTCCGCGGCGCCTCGGCGGCCGGGCTCCGGCGCGGCGCCGCCTCGGCGAGCGCGCCGCGCACCTCGCGCACCAGCTCGGCCATGTCGGCCGCGAAGCGCGTGTTGTCGAGCACGAGGGCGTTGCGGCCAGGCAGGGCGACCAGGTCGGGCGGCAGCTGCGCCGGGTCGGGCATGGCCACGCCGTCCAGCAGGACCGGGATGACGCGCAGGCCCTTCGCCAGCCCGGCCGCGACCTCCTGCCGCACGAAGTCGCCGGCCTCGAAGATGCGCGGTGCGGCGCCTTCGCGCTCGCCTCGCCAGCGCTTGCCGATCAGCGCCAGCAGGACCGCCGAGCTGCCGACCGAGCGCTGGATGACCTCGCTGAAGGCCTGCCCGGCGTTGATGTCGTCCACGTCGATGAAGACGCGCTCGGCACCGAAGCAGCGAACGAGCTCGTCGTGGACGGCGCGGGCATAGCCGGCGGCGTCGTCGCGGCGGTAGCTGACGAAGATGTGGGGCTGCTGCATGGCGTCCGCAGGGCCTCCGCAGCATAGCCCGGCGCCGCCGGGGAGACGCGTTCCTGCCGAACGCATTGCTCGGACTTCGCCGCTCGTGTAGGGTTCCCGCATGCAGCCCGACCCGGACGACCTGCGCCGCCGCGACCTGATGCGCCAGGCCGCCTGCGTCGCCAGCGCCTGGGCGGCCGCCAGCGCCCTGCCGGCGGTGGCCGCCGGCGAGGTGCAGGTGCACCCGCGCTCGCTGCTCGTCGATGCCCAGGGCAGGCCCTGGCGGGCAAGCCAGCTCAGGCCCGGCGAAGCCTTCCTCTTCAACTACCCGTACACGGTGTCGCCGGTGTTCCTGTTCGCGTTCGAGCGCGAGGTCAAGCCGGCCGAACTCGTCACCGAAGGCAAGCAGCGCTACGCGGCACCGGCCGGCGTCGGCGCGAACCGGTCGATCGTCGCGTTCTCGGCGATCTGCGCGCACAAGCTGATGTATCCCACCGCGGCGATCAGCTTCATCGGCCTGCGCAGCGGCGGCCGCGGCGAGCCGGCGCACGAGATCCACTGCTGCGGCGACAACTCGCGCTACGACCCGCTGCAGGGCGCGCGCGTGATCGACGGCCCGGCCCCGCAGCCGCTCGCCGCCGTGCTGCTGGAGTGGGACGCCGGCAGCGACCAGCTGCAGGCGGTGGGCACGCGCGGCGGCGAGATGTTCGACGCCTTCTTCGAGAAGTACGCGGCGAAGCTGGAGATCGAGACCGGCAGCGGTCAGCGAAGGCCGAGCGGCGCCACCGCCGTCGTGCAGTCGGCGGCGAGCTACAGCAGACAGTGGCGCAGCTGCCGGGCGTAGCGCGCCCTGCCGGGCTTGGCTTGCAGCCCACCTCCGGAGATCGCCGCATGAACGACGAAGCGCAGCCCTATGTCCCGCCCGAGGTCTGGACCTGGCAGCCGGGCCGCAGCGGCGGCCGCTTCGCCGGCATCAACCGGCCTGTCGCAGGGTCCACGCACGAGAAGGTGCTGCCGGTCGGCCGCCATCCGCTGCAGCTGTATTCACTCGGCACGCCGAACGGCGTCAAGGTCACGGTGCTGCTCGAGGAACTGCTCGCGCTCGGCCACGCAGGAGCGGAGTACGACGCCTGGCTCGTGGACATCAACGCGGGCGATCAGTTCGGCAGCGGCTTCGTCCAGGTCAATCCGAACTCGAAGATCCCGGCCCTCTGCGACCGCAGCGGGCCAGCGCCGGTGCGGGTGTTCGAGTCGGGGGCGATCCTGCTGTACCTGGCCGAGAAGTTCGGCGGCGCCTTCCTGCCGCCCCTCGGCACGGCGGAGCGCGCCGAGTGCCACTCGTGGCTGTTCTGGCAGATGGGCAGCGCGCCCTTCCTGGGTGGCGGCTTCGGCCATTTCTACGCGTATGCGCCGAGCAAGATCGAATACGCCATCGACCGCTACGCCATGGAGGTCAAGCGCCAGCTCGACGTGCTCGACCGCCGCCTGGCCGAAAGCCGGTACCTTGCCGGCGACGAATTCACGATCGCCGACATCGCGGTGTGGCCCTGGTACGGGACGCTCGCGAAGGGCCAGCTCTACGAAGCCGGCGAGTTCCTGCAGGTGCAGGCGTACGCGAACGTTCTTCGCTGGACCGACGAGATCGCCCGCCGCCCGGCCGTCAGACGCGGCCGGAGGGTCAACCGAACCTGGGGCCAGCCGGCGAGCCAGCTGCGCGAACGCCACGACGCCAGCGACTTCGACGAGGTCCCGACATGATCACCCTCTACGACTGCGCCACCGCGCCGAGCCCGCGACGTGCCCGCATCCTCCTGGCCGAGAAGGGCGTCGCGCACGAGACGGTGCAGGTGGACCTGCGCAGCGGCGAGCAGCTCGGCAACGCCTACCAGGCGATCAACCCGCAGTGCACCGTGCCCGCGCTTCGAACCGACGACGGCCTGCTGACCGACAACGCCGCCATCGCGGCCTACCTGGAGGCGCGCTTTCCGGAGCCGCCCTTGCTCGGCTCGACGCCGTGGGAGAAGGCCGACGTGGCGAGCTGGAACTGGCGCGTCGAGTTCGAGGGCCTGCTGGCGATCGCCGAGGCCATGCGCAACAGCGCGCCGGCGATGGCCAACCGGGCGCTGCCCGGCCGGGTCGACTATCCGCAGATCCCGGAGCTGGCGCAGCGCGGCCTGGCACGGGTGCAGCAGTTCTTCGCGACGCTGAACGAGCGCCTGGCCGACCGCGCCTTCGTCGCCGGCGAGCGGTTCAGCATCGCCGACATCACGGCGGTGGTCGCCGTCGACTTCGCGCGCGTCGTGAAGGTGAAGGCCGGCGAGCAGCACCCGCATCTGCTCCGGTGGCGGGCGGCGATGGCCGAGCGGCCATCGATGGCGGGCCGGCAGTAAGCACCCGGATCGGGCACGCCGCGTGCGAGGGGCACGCGGGCGCGACGCGACCGGATGCACGCCCGCACTGCGCAAGGGGTCGATGCGCGTCCGCCGTCCCCTAGCTGGCGCTCCGGACTAGTCTCGACCGATCCACTCGATCAACCAGGAGACTCAATGGGCACGGTCACGACCAAGGACAACTGCAAGCTTTACGTCAAGGACTGGGGCAGCGGCCGACCGGTGATCATGATGCACGGCTGGCCGCTCTCGGCAGACAGCTTCGACGACCTGTCGATGGCCCTCGCCGACGCCGGCCTGCGAGCGATCTCGTACGACCGGCGCGGCTTCGGCCGCAGCGATCAGCCGTGGTCGGGCTACGACTACGACACCCTCGCCGACGACCTGGCCGCCGTGATGGAGCAATGCGACGCCCGGGACGCGACGCTGCTCGGCTTTTCGATGGGCGGCGGCGAGGTCGCGCGCTACATGTCCCGGCATGGCGGCCGCAATGTGCGCCAGGCGATCCTGGTCGCCTCGGTCGTGCCCTACATGCTGAAGACGGCCGACAACGCGCAGGGTGTGCCGCAGTCGATCTTCGACGAGATGACGCAGGCAATGAAGGAAGACCGTGCCAAGTTCTGGACCGGCTTCTTCAAGGACTTCTATGGCGTCGGCCTGGTTTCGCACCGGGTCAGCGACGAGGTGCTCGAGTGGTCGCGCGACGTCTCGATGCAAGCGAGCGTGAAAGCGACGCTGGCCTGCGCCAAGGCGTTCGCGACGACCGACTTCCGCCCCGACCTGAAGGCGTTCAAGGTGCCGACGCTCGTCATCCACGGAACCGCCGACAAGACCGTGCCGATCGACACCGCCGGCCGCGCTGCCGCCAAGGGCATCGCCAACAGCACGCTGATCGAGTACGAGGGCTCGCCGCACGGCCTGCTCGCCTCGGACAAGAAGCGGCTGATCGCCGACGTACTGAGCTTCGTGCAGCGAGGCTGACCGGCGGCCGCACGCCCGACGCGCCAGGGACTTCCCGGCGCGCCGGTCGCGGCGCGCCGGTCGCGGCGCGGATCAGCGGTCGAAGCGGTCGAGCTCCATCACCTTCGTCCACGCGGCGACGAAGTCGGCGACGAACTTCGCCTTCGCGTCCGCGCCCGCATACACCTCGGCCACGGCGCGAAGCTGGGCGTTGGAGCCGAACACGAGGTCGACGCGCGTGCCGGTCGACTTCAGCGCGCCGCTCTTGCGGTCTCGGCCCTCGAACGTGGCGGCGTCGGCTGCCGTCGACTTCCACTCGATGTTCATGTCGAGCAGGTTGACGAAGAAGTCGTTGCCGAGCGTGCCGGCGCGCTGCGCGAAGACGCCGTGCTTTGCACCTCCGACGTTCGCGCCGAGCACGCGCAGGCCGCCGACGAGCACGGTCATCTCGGGCACGGTGAGCGTCAGCAGCTGCGCCTTGTCGATCAGGAGCGCCTCGGCCGGCACGCTGTAGCGGCCCTTGAGGTAGTTGCGAAAGCCGTCGGCGACGGGCTCGAGCGGGGCGAACGACTCGACGTCGGTCTGCGCTTGCGACGCGTCCATGCGGCCCGGCCGGAAGGGAACGGTCACCGTCTGGCCGGCGTCCTTCGCGGCCTTCTCGACGCCGGCCGCGCCGGCCAGGACGATGAGGTCGGCGAGCGAGATCTTCTTGCCGCCCGTCTTCGCGCCGCCGTTGAACTCGGCCTGGATGCCTTCGAGAGTCTTCAGCACCTTCGCGAGCTCGGCCGGCTGGTTGACGGCCCAGTCCTTCTGCGGCGCGAGGCGAATGCGCGCGCCGTTGGCGCCGCCTCGCTTGTCGGAGCCGCGGAACGTGGACGCCGAGGCCCACGCTGTCGAGACCAGCTGGCCGACCGTGAGGCCCGACCCGATCACCTTCTGCTTGAGCGACGCGATGTCCTGGGCGTCGACGAGCGGGTGGTCGACCTTCGGGATCGGGTCCTGCCAGATCAGCTCCTCGGCGGGAACCTCGGGGCCGAGGTAGCGCGCCCGCGGACCCATGTCGCGATGGGTGAGCTTGAACCAGGCGCGCGCGAAGGCGTCGGCGAACTGGTCGGGGTTGGCGAGGAAGCGGCGCGAGATCTTCTCGTAGGCCGGGTCCATGCGCAGCGACAGGTCGGTCGTCAGCATGGTCGGCGCCAGCTTCTTGCCGGGGTCGTGCGCATGCGGGATGGTGCCGGCGCCGGCACCGCCCTTGGCGACCCACTGCTGGGCGCCGGCCGGGCTCTTCGTCAGCTCCCAGTCGAAGCCGAACAGGTTCTCGAAGTACTCGTTCGTCCACTGCGTCGGCTTGCTGGTCCAGGTGACCTCGAGGCCGCTCGTGATCGTGTCGCCGCCCTTGCCCGTGCCGAAGCTGTTGTGCCAGCCGAAGCCCTGGTGCTCGAGGTCCATCGCTTCCGGTTCCTTGGCGACGTGCTCCGCGGAGGCCGCGCCGTGGGTCTTGCCGAAGGTGTGGCCGCCGGCGATGAGGGCGACGGTCTCTTCGTCGTCCATCGCCATGCGGGCGAAGGTGTCGCGGATGTCGCGGGCGGCGGCGATCGGGTCGGGCTTGCCGTCCGGGCCCTCGGGGTTGACGTAGATGAGGCCCATCTGCACCGCGGCGAGCGGGTTCTCGAGGTCGCGCGAGTGCGGCACCTCGCTGTCGTCGTCCTTGACGAGGACGCCGTGGCCTTCCTCGACGCCGGGCGAGCCCTGCGAGTAGCGCACATCGCCGCCGAGCCACTTCGTCTCGCGGCCCCAGTAGACGTCGTGATCGGGCTCCCACACGTCGGGCCGCCCGCCGGCGAAGCCGAAGGTCTTGAAGCCCATGCTCTCGAGCGCGACGTTGCCCGTGAGGACGATGAGGTCCGCCCACGAGATCCTGTTGCCGTACTTCTGCTTGACCGGCCAGAGGAGCCGGCGGGCCTTGTCGAGGCTGACGTTGTCGGGCCAGCTGTTGAGCGGCGCGAAGCGCTGCTGGCCGCGGCCGGCGCCGCCGCGTCCGTCGCCGATGCGGTAGGTGCCGGCGCTGTGCCAGGCCATGCGGATGAAGAGCGGGCCGTAGTGGCCGAAGTCGGCCGGCCACCAGTCCTGCGAGTCGGTCATCAAGGCCGCCAGGTCTTGTTTCAGCGCGGCCAGGTCCAGGCTCTGGAAGGCCTTGCGGTAGTCGAACTCGGCACCCATCGGGTCGGACTTGGCGGAGTGGTGGTGCAGCAGGTCGACGCGCAACTGCTGGGGCCACCAGTCACGGTTCGTGGTGCCACCGCCAGCGGCTTGGCTGAAGGGGCACCTGGCTTCGGTGTTTGCGCGATCCATCGGCGACTCCTGAAAGAACAACATGCGTTGCGGTCTCAGGATTTTGGTCAAGTGCCATCCGTCGCGCGACAAAAAACACTCAATCGCGGCCATAGGCGCCACCATGACGAGGGCCCGTCGCTGCGCAAGACCGCGTTGTTCGCAGCCACCGACGCAGCGGTGTCGTCGCGCTGACCCACGACCCGAAGCGCGACGACCTGGCGCTGATGGAGGCGTTGCGCACGCCCGCCTTCTACGTCGGCGCGGTCGGCAGCCGGCGCAACAACGAGGCCCGACGCCGGCGCATGGCCTGCAAGAACGGCATCGCCGTCGCGCGCGAGATGCGGGTCGCCGA
>NZ_JANODC010000147.1:0-2005 GCF_031412495.1 Rhizobacter sp.
GCTCATCACCGCCACGGCCCCCGGCCCGGGCGAGATGCTGATCGCCCAGGCGGCGACGAAGAAGGCGAGCCAGAGCGGAAAGCTCATCGCCCGATCATAGGTTCGAGCTGGTCGACGTCCAGCGCACGCGGCTACAGTCGATCGGATGGCAAAGGAGAGATCGGTCTACACCTGCACCGAGTGCGGTGGTGCCCAGGCGAAGTGGCTCGGCAAGTGCCCGGACTGCGGCGCCTGGAACACGCTGGTCGAGACCGTCGCCGAGAGTTCCGCCAAGCCGCGCTACGCCACCGCCGGCCGCGGCCTGCTGCCCGGCGAAGCGGTGGCGACGCTGGCCGAGATCGAGGCCGCCGACGCCGAACGGCAACCGACCGGCATCGACGAGCTCGACCGCGCCCTCGGCGGCGGCCTGGTCGCCGGCGGCGTGGTCCTGATCGGCGGCGACCCGGGCATCGGCAAGTCGACGCTGCTCCTGCAGGCGCTCGACGCCCTGTCGCGGGCGGTGAAGGTGCTCTACGTCACCGGCGAGGAAAGCGGCGCCCAGGTCGCGCTGCGCTCGCGCCGGCTCGGCCTCGCCGGCAGCAGCGTGCGCGTGATGGCCGAGATCCAGCTCGAGAAGATCCTCGGCGCGCTCGCTGCGGAGGCGCCGGCGGTGGCGGTGATCGACTCGATTCAGACTGTCTACAGCGAGGCCCTCAGCTCGGCGCCCGGCTCGGTGGCACAGGTGCGCGAATGCGCGGCACAGCTGACCCGCTTCGCCAAGGCGAGCGGCACCACGATCGTCCTCGTCGGCCACGTCACCAAGGACGGCGCCCTCGCCGGGCCGCGCGTGATGGAGCACATCGTCGACACCGTGCTGTACTTCGAAGGCGACACGCACTCGAGCTTCCGGCTCGTCCGCGCGGTCAAGAACCGCTTCGGAGCCGTCAACGAGATCGGCGTCTTCGCGATGACCGAGAAGGGGCTGAAGGGCGTCGCCAATCCGAGCGCGATCTTCCTGTCGACGCACGGCGACCCGGTGGCCGGCTCGTGCGTGCTGGTCACGCTCGAAGGCTCGCGGCCGATGCTGGTCGAGATCCAGGCCCTCGTCGACGCCGGCGGGCCGAGCCCGCGCCGGCTCTCGGTCGGGCTCGACCGCGACCGGCTGGCGATGATGCTGGCCGTGCTGCACCGGCACGCCGGCATCGCCTGCGTCGACCAGGACGTCTTCGTCAACGCCGTCGGGGGCGTGCGCATCAGCGAGCCGGCGGCCGACCTCGCCGTCATGCTCGCGATCCAGAGCAGCCTGCGCGGCAGGCCGCTGCCGCGCGGCTTCCTCGCCTTCGGCGAGGTCGGCCTGGCCGGCGAGGTGCGGCCGGCGCCGCGCGGGCAGGAACGCCTGCGCGAGGCGGCCAAGCTCGGCTTCTCGATCGCCATCGTGCCGAAGGCGAACGCGCCGAAGGGTGCCGTCGCGCGCAGCCTCGAAGGCCTGACCATCCACGCGGTGGAGCGCATCGAGGAAGCGATCGACCTCGTCCGCTCGCTGTGAGGCCGCCGTGAGCCCTCTGCTCGGCTGGGCCCTCGCCGCCGTCTTCGCCTTCGCCGCGTGGCGCGCCTACAGCTGGCCCGGCCTGGCCCTGGCCGCCAGCGTCATCGTCTTCTGGCTGCTGCTGCAGTTCAACCGCGCGGTCCGGGTGATGAAGAACGCCGCCGCGGCACCCGTCGCGAGCATCCCGAACGCGGTCATGTTCCACGCCTGGCTGCGGCGCGGCCTGACCATGCTGCAGGTCGTCGCCCGCACGAAAAGCCTGGGCCGCAAGGTCGACGGCAGCGACGACGACTGGGTCTGGAGCGACGCCGGCGGCAGCAGCGTGCGCCTGCATTTCGAGCGCGGCAGGCTGGTCCACTGGCGGCTCGACCGGCCGGATTGAGCCAGCGGCCCCCCGCCTAGAATCCTCGACCCGCACACCACGATGGAGAGCGCCATGTCGATGGCCGACCGCGACGGCAGGATCTGGATGGACGGGAC
>NZ_JANODC010000148.1:0-13212 GCF_031412495.1 Rhizobacter sp.
TGCGGCTATTGCCAGAGCGGCATGCTGATGGCGGCCGCCGCGCTGCTGGCCAGGAACCGCAGGCCGAGCGACACCGAGATCGATGCGGCGATCGACAACATCTGCCGCTGCGGCACCTACCCGCGGCTGCGCGCGGCGATCCGCACCGCTGCCGCCGAGATGGGCAGCGGGTGAGACGGCGCGCCCTGCTCCTGTCCGGCACGGGCGCCGCCGGCGCCCTCCTCGTCGGCTGGAGCGTGCTCCCGCCGCGCGCGCGCAGCGGCGGCGCCGCCGCCCTGCCGCCGGCCGGCGGCGAGGTGGGCCTCAACGGCTGGATCCGGATCGCTGCCGAGGGCGCCGTGGTCCTGGCCATGAACCGCAGCGAGATGGGCCAGGGCGTGCACACCGCGCTGGCCATGCTGGCTGCCGAGGAGCTAGACGTGCCGCTCGCGCGCGTCCGCCTCGTCACCGCCGGCCCCGACCGGCTGTACGGCAACGTCGCCAGCTTCGTCGCCATGCTGCCCTTCCATCCGGGCGACCAGGAGCCGGGCCAGGAGCCCTCCGTCGTGCGGGCCAGCCGCTGGACGGTGGCGAAGGTCGCACGCGAGCTCGGCATCAACGCCACCGGCGGCTCGTCGTCGGTGGCCGACGCCTGGGACGTGATCCGCCTCGCCGCGGCGACGGCGCGGGCGCGCCTGCTCGGCGCGGCCTCCATCGCCTGGAAGCAGCCGGTCGGCGAACTGGTGGTGGCCGAAGGCGTCGTCAGCCATGCCTCCGGCCTGTCGGCGCACTATGGCGAGCTCGCGCGCATGGCCGCGGCGACGCCGACCGGCACGGTCCGCGTCAAGCCACGCGAGGCCTGGACGCTCATCGGCACCGCCGCGCCGCGCATCGATGTCGGCGCCAAGAGCGACGGCTCGGCGATCTTCGGCACCGACGTCCGCCCGGAGGGCCTGCTCTACGCCGCCATCCGGCACTGCCCGATGCTCGGAGGCAGCGCCGGCGCCGTCGACGTCGCGCCGGCCTTCGCCCTGGCCGGGGTCGAGCGCGTCGTCCGCCTCGGCCCTTACGCCGGCGCCACCAGCGCCCTGGCCGTCGTCGGCCGGACTTGGTGGCACGCGCAGCGCGGCGCCGGCGCGATCAAGGTGCAGTGGCAGCAGCGCGCCGCCGGGCCGCTCGACAGCGCCGCCCTCCTCGACGGCCTCGAGCGCAGCGCCCGCGAGGCGGCGTCGTCCGGGGCCGGGTTCGTCTTCCATCGCCGGGCCGCGGCGGCGGGCCACGCCGCCTCCGGGCCGACGCCCGGCCGCCGCATCGAGCGCGTCTACCGTGCCCCCTACCTGGCGCACGCGACGATGGAGCCGATCAACTGCACCGCCCGCGTCGCCGGCGGCAAGGTCGAGGTCTGGGCGGCGACGCAGGTGCCCGGGCTGGCCCGCGCCGTCGCGGCGCAGATCGCCGGCGTCGGCATCGACGACGTCACCGTGCACGTGACTTACCTCGGCGGCGGCTTCGGCCGCCGGCTCGAGGTCGACGTCGTCGCGCAGGCCGTTCGCATCGCCCTCGAGACCGGCGGCCGGCCGGTCCAGCTGGTCTGGTCGCGCGAGGAAGACCTCGGCCACGACTTCTACCGGCCGGCCGGCGCCGCGGTGCTCGCCGCGCAGCTCGACGGCGACGGCATGCCGCAGTCGCTGCAGGTCACGAGCGCCGGCGACGCCGTCACGCCGCGCTGGCTCGAGCGCACTCTGCCGTCGCTCGCCGGGCCGGTCGACCTGCCCGACAAGGCGACCAGCGAAGGGCTCTTCGACCAGGCCTACGCCATCGCCGGGCAGCGCATCGCGCACCTCGCGACGCAGAGCGGCGTGCCGGTCGGTTTCTGGCGCTCGGTGGGCCACTCGCACAACGCCTTCTTCGGCGAATCGTTCATCGACGAGCTGGCCCACGAAGCCGGCCGCGATCCGCTCGCCTACCGGCTGGCGCTGCTCGCCCGTGCACCGCGCCACCGCGCCGTCCTGCAGCTCGCCGCGACGCGGGCCGGCTGGCCGGGCCAGGGCTCGGCGCGGCCGCTGCCGGCGGGCCGCGCCCTCGGCATCGCCCTGCACGAGAGCTTCGGCAGCATCGTCGCCCAGGTCGTCGAGGCGTCCGTCGAGAACGGCCGGCCGCGCGTGCACCGCGTCGTCTGCGCCGCCGACATCGGCACGGTGGTGAACCCGGGCATCGTCGCGCAGCAGATGGAAAGCGCGGTCATCTTCGCCCTGTCGGCGGCGCTGCACGGGCGCGTCGACATCGAGGCCGGCGTCGTCCGGCAGACGAACTTCCAGAACTACCCAGTCGTGCGCCTCGCCGACTCGCCTGTCATCGAGACGCACCTCGTCGCCAGCAGCCGTCGCCCGGCCGGCGTCGGCGAGATCGGTGCGCCGCCGCTGGCACCGGCCCTCGCCAACGCCTTGTTCGCTCTGACGGGCAAGCGCCTGCGCGAGCTGCCGCTGCGGCTCTAGGGGCCCGGCTGCGCCGACGCCGGCTCAGCGCGAGTCGACCGCCTCCGCGCCCTGGGCCCGGCGCAAGTGCCGCGCCAGCGTGCGGCGCAGCCGTGCTGCATCGATCGGCTTGGTGAGGAAGTCGTTCATGCCGGCGGCCAGCGCCTGGTCGCGCTCGGAGACGAGCGCGGCGGCGGTCAGCGCGATGATCGGCAGGGCGCTCGCACTCCAGGCCTTGCGCAGCTCGACGGCCGCCTCGTGGCCGCTCATGAACGGCATCTGCACGTCCATCAGGACGAGGTCGAAGGGCCGGCCGGCGCGTGCCGCCGCCTCGACCGCCTCGATCGCGGAGCGGCCGTCGCGGGCTTCCGCGACCTCGACGCCCCACTGCGCCAGCGTCGCCGCGGCGACCATCATGTTGACCGGGTTGTCCTCGACGAGAAGGATCCTGGCCCGGCCCAGGCGCTCCAGCTCGCCGGCGTCGTCGTCGGCCGGGCCGGTGGCCGGCGCAGCCACCGGCAAGGGCAGCTCGGCCCAGAACGTGCTGCCGTCGCTGCCGCTGCTCACGCCGACGTCGCCGCCCATCATGCGGGCGAGCTGGCGGCAGATCGACAGGCCGAGGCCGGTGCCGCCGAAGCGCCGGGTCGTGGTCGCGTCGGCTTGGCTGAAGGGCTGGAACAGCTGCGCCTGCACGTCCGGGCCGACGCCGCCACCGCTGTCGACGACGGCCAGGCGGATGCCGCGCGGGCACGGGCCGGCCTCGATGCGGACGCTGCCGCGGTCGGTGAACTTGACCGCGTTGGTGATGAAGTTGCCGAGGATCTGGCGCACGCGCACCGGGTCGCCCTCGACACGCTCGGGCAGGGCCGGATCGATGGCCAGATCGAAGGCCAGGCCCTTGGCCTCGGCCAGCGAGCGGTACGACGCGTGCACCGCGGCGAGCGTCTCGCGCGGCTCGAATACGCTGTTCTCGAGGGTGAACTTGCCGGCCTCGATCTTGGAGAAATCGAGGATGTCGGACAGGATGCCTTCGAGGCCGCGCGCGCTCTCGAAGATCTGCTCCAGGTACTGCCGCTGCAGCGCCGGCTCGACGTTCTCGCGCAGGGCCAGGCGGGCCAGGCCGAGCAGGCCGTTCAGCGGCGTGCGGATCTCGTGGCTGGTGTTGGCCAGGAAGGCGCTCTTGGCGCGGCACGCCGACTCGGCGGCGTCGCGCGCCGCCTGCAGGGCCGCGTCGAGGCGGTGCCGCTCGGTGACGTCGTCGGCGATCCAGATCGTCCCGCCGTAGCTCGGCCGCAGCGGGTCGACGGCCTGGCCGAGCAGGCGGCACCAGAACCGGCTGCCATCCTTGCGCTTCATCTCCTGCTCGGTCTCGAACGGCTCGCCGGCGGCGAGCAGGGGTCCGGCGACGGCGCTGATGCGGGCGTAGTCGTCGGCATCGGGCCAGACGGCGGAGCCGGGCTGCCCGGCCAGGGACCCCGCGCTCCAGCCGAAGATGGCCTCGAAGCGCGGGTTCGCCTGCACGAACATGCGCTCCCGGGTGAGGGCGATGCCGATCGAGGCGCGCTCGAACATGGCCGCGTGCTCGAGCCGGGTCCGCTCGGTGACGGTCACGTCGCGGGCATTGACGACCATGTACTGGCGGCCGTCCATGGCGAAGCGGGCCGCCGAGATGAGCACCGAGGCCGAGCCGCCGTCGCGCTTGCGCACCATGGCCGGCATCTCGTCGATGCGCCCGCTCTCCTCCACGCCGGCGCGCAGCCGCTCGCGGTCGCGCGGGTCCTGCCACAGGCCGAGCTCGCTGGCGGTCCGGCCGACCACCTCGTTGGCGGTGTAGCCGGTCAGCCTCGTGAAGGCGGCGTTGACCATCGTGTGCCGGCCCGACGGCAGCTCCGAGAGGGTGATGCAATCCGGGCTGGTCGCGAAAAGATGCAGGAGCAGCGCCTCGGAGCGGCGCAGCGCCGCCTGCGCCGCCTGCCGGGCCGTGATGTCGAAGAGCAGGGTCAATGCCGCCGGCCCGCCGGAGGCGCTGACGCGCACGCCCGTGCCCTGGACGCTGATCGGCTTGCCGTCGCGCGAGCGGGCCTGGAAGTCCTGGACCGGCAGGCCCTGCCCGACCGGCAGCCGCTCGAGCGCCTCGACCCGTTCGGCGACGCGCTGCCGCTCGGCGGGCGGGTGCAGCCGCGCCACCTCGACGCCGGCCATCGACGCTGCATCGGCGAAGCCGAACAGCTGCGCAGCCGCCGGGTTGGCGTCGAAGATGACGCCTTTTCGGTGCAGGAAAAGCGGCGACGGCGAGCGCTCGAAGAGCTCGCGGTAGCGCGTCTCGCTGGCCGCGAAAGCGCGCTGCGCCAGCCGCTCGTCGGTGACGTCGCGGGCGACGCCCCAGTAGCCGTCGAAGGCGCCGTCGGCGCTGAACTTCGGCTCGCCGCTGATGCTGTGCATGCGCAGTCGCCCGGCGCCGCTGATGCGGCGCGAGATGACGTGCCGGAACGGCCGGTGCGCTTCCATGTCGGCGCGCAGGGCGTCGAGCTGCGCCTCGTCGAGGCCGATGTCGGGTATCTCCCAGGCGCGCCGGCCGAGGCGGGGGTCCCGCTCCGGTGCCTCCGCCGAGCCGTTCGGATCGGAGATGACCGTGAATCGGAAGGCGCGGTCCTGCTCCCAGTACCAGTCGGCCGCCAGGCGGAGCAGGTCGCGCGACCGTTTCTCGCGCGCCCCCGCCGCACGCAGGTAGCGGTGGACGACGCGCCCGGTCAGGGTGCCGGCGGCGAGGCCGCCGGCGATGACCAGGCCCTGCAGCAGCAGCTCGATCGCGAGCGGGTTGCCCACCGGGCCGGGCCGCGCCGCGCCGCGCCATTCGAGCCAGCCGAGGACACCGAGCTCGACCATGGCGAAAGCCGCCAGGGCGACGCCGGCGCGAACGTTGGCGACGGCGCAGACGATGCACACGACCAGCGCCAGCAGGCCGAGGGTCGGGTTGCGGATGCCGTCGTGCAGCGCCAGCGCCACGGCGCCGGACAGCAGCATGGCGCCGACCGCGGCGCCGTACAGGGCGGCATGGACGGGGAACGAGGCGCGGGCGCTGCGCTGCCATGTCCAGGCCACGGCCAGCGCGTAGAGCACCAGGCTGGCGACCAGGGCCGGCCCGGCGACGGGGGTCAGCGAGCTGCGCGCGAACACCAGGACGGCCGCGGTCGCGAGTGCCGTGACCCCGGCGCTGACGAAGCAGGTGCGGGCGATGGAGCGCATCGCCTCGTCGGGGTCGGCGTCGCCGGACGCGTCGCGCGGCCAGAGGCTGGCGCCAGGAAGCACGACGCTCACGGGCAGGCCGACGCGAGCTCGTGGCGCGCCGATTCGGCGGCCCGCCGCGCCGCGTCCTGGAAGTCGGCCCCGGCGCTGGCGTAGAGGATGGCCCGCGACGAGCTGACGACGATCGGCCCGGTGGTGGCGCCCCGATCGCCGCGCCATCCGGCGCGCACGGTGGCCGCCGCGTCGCCGCCCTGGGCGCCGATGCCGGGAATCAGCAGCGGCACCGTCGGCGCCAGCGCGCGGACGCGCGCGATCTCGGCCGGGAAGGTGGCGCCGACGACGAGCCCGAGCTGGCCGCTGGCCTCGTTCCAGGCGCCGCCGACGAGGCGGGCGACGCGCTCGTAGAGCAGCTCCCCGGAGGCCAGGCGCTCCGCCTGCAGGTCCGAGCCGCCCGGGTTCGACGTGCGGCAGAGAACGATCAGGCCCTTGTCCGGGTAGCGCAGCCAGGGCTCGAGCGAATCGAAGCCCATGAAGGGCGACAGCGTCACTGCGTCGGCGCCGTAGCGGTCGAAGGCCTCGCGCGCGTACTGCTCGGCGGTGGCGCCGATGTCGCCGCGCTTGGCATCGAGGATCACCGGCACCTCGGGTGCGGTGGCATGGATGTAGGCGATCAGCTGCTCCAGCTGCGCCTCGGCCCGGTGCGCCGCGAAGTAGGCGATCTGCGGCTTGAAGGCGATGACCAGGTCGCGCGTGGCGTCGACGATGGCGGCGCAGAAATCGAAGATGCGCGCCGGGTCGCCGCGGAGAGCGAGCGGGAAGCGCGCCGGGTCGGGGTCGAGGCCGACGCAGAGCAGCGAGCGATGGGCCTGCTCGGCCCGCGCGAGCTGCTCGGTGAACCTCATGCGCCGGGCAGGGTTCGCGCCAGCCGCTCGGCGTCGCCGATGTAGCCGCGCGGCGTGAGGGTGAGCAGGCGGCTGCGATCCGCATCGGGGAGGGGCAGCGAAGCGATGAAGGCGTGCAGCGCTTCCTTGGTGATCGCCTTGCCGCGGGTCAGCGCCTTCAGCTGCTCGTACGGGTTGGCGATGCCGTGCCGACGCATCACCGTCTGCACCGGCTCGGCCAGGACTTCCCAGGCTTCGTCGAGGTCGGCGGCGATGGCGGCTTCGCCGACGCCGATCTTGGCCATGCCCCTGGCCAGCGAGTCGTAGCCGAGCAGGCAATGGCCGAGGGCCACGCCCATGTTGCGCAGGACCGTGCTGTCGGTGAGGTCACGCTGGAAGCGCGAGATCGGCAGCTTCTCGCTCAGGTGCGTGAGCACCGCGTTGGCGAGGCCGAGGTTGCCCTCCGCGTTCTCGAAGTCGATCGGGTTGACCTTGTGCGGCATCGTGCTCGAGCCGACCTCGCCCGGCGCCGCCTTCTGCGTGAAGTAGCCTAGGCTGACGTAGCCCCAGGCATCGCGGGCCCAGTCGATGAGGACGGTGTTGCAGCGCTTGAAGGCATCGAACAGCTCGGCCAGCGCGTCGTGCGGCTCGATCTGCGTCGTGTGCGTGTTGAAGGCCAGGCCGAGCCGCTCCTCGACCACGCCGCGGGCGAAGCGCTCCCAGTCGAAGCCGGGGTAGGCCGCCAGATGCGCGTTGTAGTTGCCGACCGCCCCGTTCATCTTCGCCAGCAGGGTGACGGCGGCGATCGCCGCGCGCGCCCGTGCCAGCCGCGCCGCGACGTTGCCGGCTTCCTTGCCGAGCGTCGTCGGGCTGGCCGTCTGGCCGTGCGTTCGCGCCAGCATGGGCAGGGCCGCGTGCTCGCGGGCCAGCGCCGCCAGCGTCCCGACGAGCGCATCGATCGCTGGCAGCAGCACCTCGCGCCGCGCCGCATCGAGCATCAGCGCGTGGCTGGTGTTGTTGATGTCCTCGCTGGTGCAGGCGAAATGGATGAAGCCGACCGCGCCGGCGAGGCCAGGCCCGGCGGCGAAGCGCTCGGCCAGCCAGTACTCGACCGCCTTGACGTCGTGGTTGGTGCGCCGCTCGATCGCCTTGACGGCTTCCGCGTCGGCCTCGCTGAAGTCGACGGCCAGGGCGCGCACGAAGGCGCGCTGTGCCTGGTCGAGCGGCGCGATGCCGGCCAGCCCGGCCTCGACCAGGGCGACGAACCACTCGACCTCGACCCGGACCCGGCAGCGGATGAGCGCGAATTCCGAGAGCAGCGGCCGCAAGGCGTCGAGCTTGACGGCGTAGCGGCCGTCGAGGGGCGAGAGGGCGGTGAGGGGCGAAGCGCGCATCGTGCGGAAAGGCCGCCGGCTGGGGCCGTGCGGCGGTCATTATCTTCGCTGGTCCTAGAATGGAATCGACTCTCCGGCACCCTATTCATGAAACTCCTCGGTTCGCGCTCCAGCCCCTACGTGCGCAAGGTCCGCATCGTCATGGCGGAGAAGAAGCTCGACTACCAGTTCGTCGAGGAAGACGTCTGGGGCAGCGATGCGATCCTCGCCTCCAACCCGCTCGGCAAGGTGCCGTGCCTCGTCATCGAGGGCAGCGAGGCGGTGTTCGATTCGCGCGTCATCGTCGAGTACCTCGATGCTCGCTCGCCGCTTGCGCGCCTGATTCCCGAGACCAACCGCGAGCGGACCGAGGTCCGCACCTGGGAAGCGCTCGCCGACGGCATCTGCGACGCCGCCATCTTGGCTCGGCTCGAGGCGACCTGGGGCGGGCGCACCGACGAGCAGCGCTCGCAGGACTGGATCGGCCGGCAGATGAAGAAGGTCGACGCCTCCATCGCCGCCGTCGCCACCGGCCTGGCCGACAAGCCCTGGTGCACGGGCATCCACATGACGCTGGCCGACATCGCCGTCGGCTGCGCCTTCGGCTACCTCGACTTCCGCTTCCCGCAGATCGCCTGGCGCCGCGACCACGCCAACGTCGCCCGGCTCGTCGCCAAGCTGCACGCGCGGCCGAGCTTCGTCGACACCCGCCCGCCGGCCTGAGGTCGGCGGCCGTGCGGCTCCCGATCCGCGGCGCGGCCTCCCCGGCCGGCCTCAGGCCGGCGTCGCGGTGAAGCTGGTGGCGCTGGCCATCGGCCAGTAGGTGCGGAACACCTGCTGCGACGCCTCCCCGTCGAGCAGCTCGCCGGGCTGGAGGAAGGGCAGCAGGTTGGCGAGCAGCTTCACGCCGTGCTCGGAATGCCGCCGCACGATGTGCGAGGCGGTGATCTGCGCCGGATCGTGCAGGCCGGCCGCCTGCACCAGCTCCTTCAGCGCCAGCAGCGTGTTCTGGTGGAAGTGGTAGACGCGGTCGGCCTTGCTCGGCACGTCGAGCGCCTTCATCCGCTGCGGGTCCTGCGTCGTCACCCCCGTCGGGCAGGCCCCGGTGTGGCAGGTCTGCGCCTGGATGCAGCCGAGCGCGAACATGAAGCCGCGCGCCGCGTTGCACCAGTCGGCGCCGAGGGCGAGCATGCGGGCGATGTCGAAGGCGCTCACCACCTTGCCGGCGCAGCCGAGCTTGATCCGGCTGCGCAGGTTCAGGCCGACCAGCGTGTTGTGGACCAGGAGCAGGCCCTCCTGCAGCGGCGCGCCGACGTGGTCGGTGAATTCGAGCGGCGCCGCGCCGGTGCCGCCCTCGGCGCCGTCGACGACGATGAAGTCCGGCACGATCCCGGTCTCCTGCATCGCCTTGGCGATGCCGAACCAGTCCCACGGGTGGCCGATGCAGAGCTTGAAGCCGGTCGGCTTGCCGCCGGACAGCTCGCGCAGGCGGTCGATGAACCGCATCATCTCGACCGGCGTGGAGAAGGCCGCGTGCGTCGCCGGCGAGACGCAGTCGACCCACGGCTGGACCGCGCGCGCCTCGGCGATCTCGAGCGTCACCTTCGGCCCCGGCAGCACGCCGCCGTGGCCCGGCTTGGCGCCCTGCGACAGCTTGACCTCGATCATCTTCACCTGCGGGTCGCGCGCGTTGGCGGCGAAGCGCTCCTCGGAGAAGCTGCCGTCCGGGTTGCAGCAGCCGAAGTAGCCCGAGCCGATCTCCCAGATCAGGTCGCCGCCGTGCACGCGGTGGTGCCGGCTGATCGAGCCTTCGCCGGTGTCGTGCGCGAAGTTGCCCTTCTTGGCGCCGGCGTTGAGCGCGAGGATGGCGTTGGCGGAGAGCGACCCGAAGCTCATCGCCGAGATGTTGAAGATGCTGGCGGCATACGGCTGCGCCCGCCCGGCGCCGATCAGGACGCGGAAATCGTGCGTCTTCAGCAGCGTCGGCTGCATCGAGTGGTTGATCCACTCGTAGCCGATCGCGCCGACGTTCAGCTGGGTGCCGAAGGGCCGCTTGTCGGAGTCGCCCTTGGCACGCTGGTACACGAGCGAGCGCTGCTGGCGCGAGAACGGAGCCGCCTCGCTGTCGCTCTCGATGAAGTACTGGCGCATTTCCGGCCGGATGAACTCGAGCAGGAAGCGCAGGTGGCCGATCACCGGGTAGTTGCGCAGCACCGAGTGGCGGTCCTGGGTCACGTCGCGAATGCCGACGGCGACGAGGGCCAGGAAGACCAGTGCCGGCCACGGACTCATGTCCATGCGATGCCAGGCCAGCGCCGACAGGATCAGGCCGAGGCCGCACAACGCCCACGCCGAATAGCGGATCGGGAAGTGCTGGTCGAGCCGGTTGATCCAGGCGAACATGGGCTGCTGCTCCTCGTCGAGGTGCGGGATGGTAGACGGGCCTCGTCGCGCGCGATGCGCGAAAGAAGCGGGTGTTCTCCTGCCGCCTAGATGGGGCGGAGGAACGCGTCGATCCGTGCCGCGGTGTCGTCCGGGAGCTCCTCGGGAATGAAGTGGCCCGCGGCGACGGCCTCGCCGCTGACGGCGCCGGCGCACTGTGCACGCCAGAGGACGAGCGGGTCGCCCATCCTGGCGACGACGCCGCGCTCGCCCCACAGCACGAGCAGGTCGCAGCGGATCTTCTCGCCGGCGGCGCGCGAGGCGCGGTCGTGATCGAGGTCGATGCTCGCCGCGGCCCGGTAGTCCTCGCAGGCGGCATGGATCGTCTCGGCCCGGCAGAAGCAGCGCTCGTACTCGGCGAGCGCCTCGGGCTCGAGGTGGCCGAGCCCCTTCGAGCCCCAGCCGCCCAGCGACCAGTGCAGGTAGAAGGCCGGATCGGCGCCGATCAGCCGTTCCGGCAGAGGCGCCGGCTGGATCAGGAAGAACCAGTGGTAGTACCAGGTCGCGAAGCGCATGTCGGTGGCTTCGTACACGTCGAGCGTCGGCGCGATGTCGATCACGCAGAGGCGCTCGACCCGATCGGGGTGGTCGAGCGCCAGCCGATGCGCGACGCGGCCGCCGCGGTCGTGGCCGACGACGGCGAAGCGCTCGTGGCCGAGCGACGTCATCAGCGCCGCCATGTCTGCCGCCATCGCCCGCTTGCTCTGTTGAGCGTAATCGGGCCCGGCCGGACCAGGCTGTGCCGCGAGCTTGATGGAATCGCCATAGCCGCGCAGGTCGGGGATGACGAGCGAAAAACGTCCGGCCAGCTTCTGCGCGACGCGGTGCCACATGGCGTGCGTCTGCGGAAAGCCGTGCAGGAGAAGCAGCGGCGGCCCCGCCGGATTGCCGCCGGTGCGGGCGAAGATCTCGATGTCGCCCAGGCGGTGCTGCGCCGCCTCGAATCCTTCGAACCAGGCCATGGCGTCCTCGCCTTCAGAAGATGGACAAGCCGGTGCGGCTCGCGAACAGCTCGAGCGCCTGCATGCCGAGCACGGAGTTGCCGCTGCCGTCGACGCAGGGCGACCAGACGCAGAGGGTGAGCGTGTCCGGCACGACGCCGACGATGCCGCCGCCGACGCCGCTCTTGCATGGCAGGCCGATGCGGTACGCGAACTCGCCGGCGGCGTCGTAGGTGCCGCAGGTCAGCATCAGGGCGTTGAGGCGGCGGGCCTGCCGATCGGTGACCACCGGGTCGCCGCCGAGCGGGTGGGCGCCGTCGCGGCAGAGGTAGCCGGCGGCGCGGGCCAGCTGGACGCAGCTCATGCGGACCGCGCACTGGTGGAAGTAGAGGTCGAGGACGGCGCCGACGTCGTTGTCGATCTTGCCGAAGCTCTTCATGAAGTTGGCCAGCGCGACGTTGCGAAAGCCGGTCGCGGCCTCCGATGCGGCCACTTCGTCGTCGAAGTCGACAGGCTCGCCGCACAGGCCCGACAGCATCTCGAGCAGGCGCTCCTTGGCCCGGCCGACGCTGCACAGCCGGTCCGCCACGCCGATCGCGCCGGCGTTGAGGAAGGGGTTGCGCGGCACGCCCTGCTCGCTCTCGAGCTGGACCAGCGAGTTGAAGGCGCTGCCCGACGGCTCGCGGTGCATCCGGGCCCACAGGTCGTCGCCGAGCAGGCGCATGGCCAGGGTCAGCGAGAACAGCTTGGAGACGCTCTGGATCGAGAACGGCACGGCGGCGTCTCCGGCGGCCGCCTCCTCGCCGTCGCGGGTGCGCAGGGCGATGCCGAACTGCAGCGGCGGGACACGCGCCAGCGCCGGGATGTAGGCGGCGACCCAACCTTCCCGGCCGAGCCGCGGCCGCAGCTCCCGGTCGATCTCTGCGAGGATGGCGCTGAAGTTCATGCCGGCGAGGGTCGGTGGGCACGGCCAGGCGCCGTGCCGGTGCCGATCATGCCTCGGCAGCCGCCCTGCGCTCCGGTTCGCTCGCCGGCGCCGGTGCCGGACCGCCCCGACCGATCTCCTGCGCCGCGGCCGCGAACGTCGTGCGCAGCCAGCGCTGGGCAGCGTCGCGCTCGTGCCGGCGATGCCAGAGCATTGCCACCTCGATGCGGGGCAGCGGCACGGGGAACTGGCGCACGACGAGTCCGGCCGCCAGCCCCGACGCCGGCACGAAGCTGCGGGGCAGCACGCTCAGCAGGTCGGAGTCGTGCACCACCCGGGCCGCGGTCGCGAACTGGTTCACCGTGAGGACCACCCTGCGCTCGAGGCCGAGGCGGGCCAGGGCCTCGTCGACGAAGCCGCGCGGCCGGCCGGCGAAGCTGACGCGCACGTGGCTCGCGCTGCAGTACGCCTCGAGCGAAAGCGCCGGCTCGCGCGCCAGGACGTGGCCGCGGCGCAGGACGCAGACGTAGTCGCAGCGATAGAGGAGGTCGAGCACGCTGGCGGCGCGCGGGCCTTCGGCGGCGAGCGCGGCGGCGACGTCCGGGAAGAAGCCCACCGCCAGGTCGGCGCCGCCGTGCTCGAGCAGCGGGCGCGGGTCGCGCGAGTGCAGCGGCACGACGCGCAGCTCGGCCCGGGCGCCGGCCCGATCCAGAGCGGCAAGGAAGGGCGGCAGCAGCACGGTCGCGGTCGCGTCGGCCATCGCCAGGGTGAAGGCGTGGGCGTCGCGTGCCGGATCGAAGCCGCGCGGCTCGAACGTGCTCCGCAAGGTGGCCAGGGCGGCACGCACCTCGGGCCACCAGGCCTCGGCCTGCGCCGTCGGGACGACGCCGCCGGGGATGGTGTGGAACAGCTCGTGGCCGGTCGCCTCGCGCAGGCGTCGCAGGGCGTTGC
>NZ_JANODC010000149.1:0-2537 GCF_031412495.1 Rhizobacter sp.
CCGACGAGCAGGGCAACCATCTCATCGAGGGCCAGCTCATCGACACCAAGACGCGCGTCAACCTGACCGACGCGCGCGTCGCCAAGCTGACCGCGATCGACTTCAAGAACATCCCGCTGAAGGATGCGCTGGTCTGGAAGCAGGGCACCGGCGCGCGCAAGATGGTCGTCTTCGCCGACCCGAACTGCGGCTACTGCAAGAAATTCGAGCGCGACCTGCAGGCGGTGAAGGACGTGACGGTCTACACCTTCCTCTACCCGATCCTGGGCGCCGACTCGACCGAGAAGTCGAAGGCGATCTGGTGCGCGAAGGACAACACCAAGGCCTGGCGCGACTGGATGCTGAAGGGCACCCCGGCCAGCGACAGCGCCCAGTGCGACACCTCCGTCCTGCAGCGCAACGTGGCCTTCGGCCGCAAGCACCGCATCAACGGCACGCCGGGGATCGTCTTCGAGGACGGCAAGCACGTTCCCGGGGCGATCGGCGCCGAGCAGATCGAAAAGCAGCTCGTCGCGAGCAGGGCCGCCAAGCCCTGACCCGCCCCCGCGGCTACGCGCGGTAGCCGGGGTCCTTGCGGTCGACGATGCGCTGCAGCGCGGCGAAAGAGTCCTCGCCGGCGCCGTACTTCGGGTTGAAGTTGAGCGAGTCGGCGACGCACTTATCGAGCACCGCCTTCGGGATGGCGATCGCCTCGCCCATCGACTGGGTGGCCAGCTGGATCTCGCAGGCCCGGTTGACCAGCCACATCAGCGACAGGGCCTGCGGCAGCGTGTGGCCGATCGTCACCGGCCCGTGGTTGCGCAGCAGCAGCACCGGCCGGCCCTCGGCGCTGCGCAGGATTCGGGCACCCTCGTCGGCGTGCACGGTGATCCCTTCGAAGTCGTGGTACGCCACCTTGCCGTAGAGCTGCGCGGCGTAGAAGTTCGTGAAGGCGAGGCCGTCCTTCAGGCAGCACACGGCCTGAGTGGCGGTCGTGTGCAGGTGCATCACGCAGTGCGCGTCGGGCAGCGTCTCGTGGATGGCGCCGTGGAAGGTGATGCCGGCCGGGTTGATCGGCCAGTCGGAGTGGCCGACGACGCTGCCCCGGTGGTCGACCTTGACCAGGTTCGACGCCGTCACTTCCGAGTAGTGCAGGCCGAACGGGTTGATGAGGTAGGTCGATCCCTCGCCGGGCACGCGCACCGAGATGTGGTTGTAGATCAGCTCGGTCCAGCCGAGGTGGTCGAAGATGCGGTAGGCGGCGGCGAGCTGCACGCGCGCTTCCCACTCCCCGGCGGCGAAGCGGGCCGGCCGGGCGAAGGCGCCAGCGCTGTTCATCATGACGTGCTCCTCTCCTCAGGCGTACTCGAGCTTGCCGGTCTTGCCGCGGAAGACCCAGTACGCGTAGATCGTGTAGGCGGCGATCGCGGGCACCGAGATCGCCACGCCGACGAGTATGAACTTGAGCGCGTCCGGGCTGCTCGCCGCCTGCCAGATCGTCAGCCGGTCGAGGACGACGTACGGATAGATGCTGTAGGCCAGGCCGAGGAAGCCGAGCAGGAAGACGCCGACCATCAGCGCGAACGGCAGCCAGCAGAGCGGCCCGCGCACGATGCGCGTGCCGAGCAGGGCGCGCACCGTGTAGAGGGCGACGCCGGTCGTCAGCGGGATGGCGCTGAGGGCGATGAGCTCGGGCAGGGCGAACCAGCGGTTGCGCACCGTCTCGCTGACCCAGGGCGTGGCCATCGAGATGAGGACCATGCCGAGGACGACCGGGAGCCAGGCCAGGCGGGCCCAGGCGATCGCCTTTTCCTGCAGCGGCCCTTCGGTCTTGAGGATGAGCCAGCACGCGCCCATCAGCACTTAGGCCATCGGCAGGGCGATGGCGATGGCGGCGGCGAACAGCGGGTAGTTCCAGCCGCTGCCGAAGCCGCTGACGTAGCGGCCGAGCATCCAGCCCTGCGCCAGCGCGGCGATGGCCGAGCCGGCGAAGAAGAGCCGGTCCCAGGTCGCCTTGTGGCCTTCGCGCGCCTTGACGCGGAAGTCGAAGGCGACGCCGCGCAGCGTCAGGCCGATGAGCATGAACGCCACCGGCAGGTACAGCTCGCCGAGGACGATGCCGTGCGCCTTCGGAAAGGCGATGAGCAGGATGCCGATGCCGAGCACCAGCCAGGTCTCGTTGGCGTCCCAGAACGGGCCGATCGAGGCCACCAGCACATCCTTTTCTTCCGCCGTGGCCCGGTGCATCAGCATGCCGACTCCGAGGTCGTAGCCGTCGCTGACGACGTAGATCAGCATGGCGATGCCCATCAGCGCCATGAAGACGACCGGCAGCGCGTGCTCGAACGTGAAGGCGGTCATCGGGCGGCACTCGTTCCGGTGGCCGGCGACGTGGCGATCCCCGGCGCCGCCGCCTCGCGCTGGCGCGCCTCGTCGGCGAGCGTCTCCTCCGGCTGCTCGGCCAGGTGCTTGAGGACGGCGACGTAGGCCACGATCAGCGCCAGGTAGAGCGTCACGTAGAGGGTGAGCGTCGTCGCGATCAGGGGTGCGGCGACGTT
>NZ_JANODC010000150.1:0-6626 GCF_031412495.1 Rhizobacter sp.
CCCGAGTATCGCACGACCAGACCGTGGTCCGGCCGTGGGGCGGCGCGGGCGCGCTGCCGGCCCGCTGGCCGGCGGCCCGCGCCGCCGGCCTCGCGACGCCGAACATCGGCACCCTCACGGACATGATCGCCTGCCCCGGCGGCGACCTGTGCGCGCTGGCCAACGCCCGCTCGATCCCGATCGCCGCCGCGCTGACCGAGCGGTTCGACGACATCGACGAGCTGCACGACATCGGCGACATCGACCTGCACATCAGCGGCTGCATCAACTCTTGCGGGCACCACCACAGCGGCCACATCGGCATCCTCGGCGTCGACAAGGACGGCAAGGAGTGGTACCAGGTCTCGCTCGGCGGCGCCGACGGCTCTACCCTGAGCGGCGCCTCGACGCCGGGCAAGGTGATCGGGCCGTCGTTTGCCGCCGACGAGGTGCCCGACGTCATCGAGGCCGTCATCGAGACCTACCGCGCCGCGCGCAGCAGCAGCGCCGAGCGCTTCATCCACACCGTGCGGCGCGTGGGGCTCGATCCGTTCAAGTCGGCGGCCAACGCGGTGCGGCGTTCGACGGCGGTGGCGGCGTGAACGGCCACGATCGCGAGAACCCGATCCGGTTCGTCGACGCCGAGGCGCCGGTCGACCTGGTGCTGGCCAACGACACGGATGTCGAGACGATCGTCGCCAGCCTGGCCAGCCTCGCCAGCATCGCCCTCGTCTTCCCGAAGTGGACCGACGGGCGCGCCTACAGCCAGGCGCGCCTGCTGCGCTCGCGCTACCGCTTCAGGGGCGAGATCCGCGCCACCGGCGACGTGCTCGCCGACATGCTGCCGTTGCTCGAGCGCACCGGCTTCGATGCCGCGGCCCTGCGCGCCGACCAGTCGCAGGCGGTCGCCGAACGAGCCCTCTCCTTCTTCCCGAACGGCCACTACCAGGCCGACGTCGTCGTGCCCCGCCCCTGGTTCACCCGCTCCAGCGGATCGCCATGACGACCTCGCGCGGACGGGTGGTGTTCGTAGGCGCCGGCCCCGGCTCGGCCGACCTCATCACCCTGCGCGGCGCGGAGCGCCTGCGCGACGCCGAGGTCGTGCTGTTCGATTCGCTCTCCGACCCGGCCCTGCGCCGGCTCGCACCGGACGCGCGCTGGATCGACGTCGGCAAGCGCGGCCTGCGCCATCTCCCGCACGTCTCGAACGGCGGCGCCGAGAGCACCGGGCAGGACAGCATCAAGGCGCTCCTGGTCCACCACGCCGGCCGTGAAGGCAGGCGCGTCGTCCGCCTCAAGGGCGGCGACCCGAGTGTCTTCGGCCGCCTCGAGGAAGAGCTCGACGCCTTGCACGCCGCCAGCATCGAGAGCGAGGTCGTTCCCGGCGTCACCGCGGCGCTCGCCGCTGCCGCCGCGATGCAGCGCCCCCTCACGCGGCGCGGCACGGGGCGCAGCGTCAGCCTGGCGACGGCCATGACGCACGACGCCGGCCTTGCGGTCGGAAAGCACGCCGAGACGGAAGTCTTCTACATGGCCGGCAAGCAGCTGGCCGCCCTCGGCCGCCGCCTGCTCGCGGCCGGCTGGCCCGCCGACACGCCGGCCCTCGCCGTCTCGCGCGCCGGCTGGCCCGACGAGCTGGGCAGCGACCACACGGTGGGCACGCTCGGCGACGCGACCGTGCTCCATTCCGGCCGGCCGACGGTGGTGACGGTCGGGGTCGGCGCCGCGCCGCTCGCCCGCCCTGCGTCGCCAGGCGCCCTGGCTGCCGGCGCGGCAGCCTCGGCCGTGCCGCCTGAGGCGGTGCATCGAGGCCGTAAAATTACCGCCTGACCGTTCCCTGCGCCTGCCGGCCTGGCGCGCCACCGACTCCCGCGCCATGACCCACGTCGTCCTCGAATCGTGCATCCGCTGCAAGTACACCGACTGCGTCGACGTCTGCCCGGTCGACTGCTTCCGTGAAGGCCCGAACTTCCTGACCATCGACCCGGACGAGTGCATCGACTGCGCGGTCTGCATCCCCGAGTGCCCGGTCAACGCCATCGTTCCCGAGGAAGACGTCCCCGGCGACCAGCAGCACATGATCAAGCTCAACGCCGAGCTCGCCAAGGGCTGGCCGAGCATCACGCGGCGCAAGGCCGCGTTGCCGGATGCCGACGAGTGGAAAGACAAGACCGGCAAGCTCGACCAGCTGGCCCGCTGAGGCCGGAGCGGCGATGGCCGATGCAGCGCTCGCCGACCCCCTCGAGACCGACGCGCTGATCGTCGGTGCCGGCCCCGTCGGGCTGTTCCAGGTGTTCGAGCTCGGCCTGCAGGAGGTTCGCTCGCAGGTCGTCGACTCGCTGCCGCACGCCGGCGGCCAGTGCCTGGAGCTCTACCCCGAGAAGCCCATCTACGACATTGCGGCCCTGCCGTACGCGACGGGCCGCGAGCTGGTGGAGAAGCTGCTGCAGCAGATCCAGCCGTTCGGCGCCGGCTTCCACCTCGAGCAGCAGGTGAGCGAAGTGAAGGCGCGCGACGACGGGCGCTTCGACGTCGCCACCTCGGCCGGCACGCGCTTCGTCGCCAGGGCGATCGTCGTCGCGGGCGGCGTCGGCTCGTTCCAGCCGCGGCGCCTCAAGGTGCCGGGGCTGGACGCCTACCGCGGCAAGCAGCTCTTCGAGCATGCGGCCACGCTGCACGAATGCGCCGACCGGCAGGTCGTGATCGTCGGCAACGGCGAGGCGGCTGTGGCGGCCGCGATAGCCGCCGCGAGCGACGGCGCCGCGAAGGCGGCCGGCGTCACCCTCGTGCACCGGCGCGACGACTTCGACGCACCCGAGGACGACCTCGCCCGCCTGCGCGCCCTGCGCCAGACCGGGCGCGTCGCCTTCGTCGCCGGCCAGCCGGAAGGCGTCGTCGAAAGCGGGGGGCGACTCACCGGCCTGACCCTCCTCGGCAGCGACGGCAACTCCCGGAACGTGCCGCTCGATGCACTCTTCGTCCTGCTCGGCTGGAGCCCGAAGCTCGGTCCGATCGCCGACTGGGGACTCGCGCTCGAGAAGAAGCAGGTGGTCGTCGACACCGCCCGCTTCCAGACCTCGACGCCCGGCATCTTCGCCGTCGGCGACTGCAACACCTACCCGGGCAAGAGGAAGCTCATCGTCTGCGGCTTCCACGAGGCGACGCTCGCCGCCTTCGCCATCGGCGAGCGCGTCCACCCGGACCGCGCCTTGCCTCTTCAATACACGACCACGAGCCCGCTGCTGCATCGCCTGCTCGGCGTCGAGCACGGTCTGAGATAATCGTTTCGCGATGCGGCTGCGGCCGCGTCGCGCATCCGCTAGGGGTGTTGGCGTTTCGAGGACGAGTCTTCGAGGCGCCGACTGAGACAGTCCCTTCGAACCTGATTGAGGTAATCCTCGCGCAGGGAAGCAAGCCGAAACGGCGTTCGCCGTTGACTCGTCGGCCCAGAGACCTGCCATCGAAAGACGATGGCTCACACGACACGCAATCCGCAACCGCGCACGACCCTGGCCCGCGCCCTCGCGCTGGCCCTGGCGCCGGCGCTCCTGCAACCCTTCGCCGCCGACGCGCAGAGCACGACGCTGGCGCCGGTGGTCATCACCGGCAAGTCGCCGCCGACCGCGAGCGTCGCCGGCTGGGGCGATGCCCCGCTCGAACGAGCGCCGCTGCAGGCGACGACGATCGACGCAGCGCAGATCCGCGACGCCGGCGCACGCCGCCTCGCCGACCTGACCCGCTTCGACCCGTCGGTGACCTCGGCCTACGACACCGAGGGCTATGTCGACTATTTCACCGTGCGCGGCTTCGTCATCGACAACCGCTTCAACTTCCGCCGCGACGGCGTGCCGATCAACGCCGAAACCTCGATCCCGCTCGAGAACAAGGCGCGCGTCGACATCCTCAAGGGCACCAGCGGCATCCAGGCCGGCACGAGCGCGCCGGGCGGCCTGGTCGACCTCGTCGTCAAGCGGCCGCTCGATGCGCCCGTCCGCTCCGCCTTCCTCGAGTGGCGCGAGCGCGGCAGCGTCGCCGGCAGCGTCGACCTGAGCCAGCGCTTCGGCGGCGACAGCGCCTTCGGCCTGCGCCTCAACGCCGGCGGCGAGCGCATCGACCCGCAGGTGCGCCACGCGCGCGGCCACCGCCACGTGCTGGCGCTCGCCGGCGACTGGCGCGCCGGCGCGTCGACGCTGGTCGAGGCCGAGGTCGAGACCAGCCGTCGCTCGCAGCCCAGCGTGCCCGGCTTCAGCCTGCTCGGCGACCGGGTGCCGGCACTGCCCGAACCCGGTCTCAACCTCAACAACCAGGCGTGGTCGCTGCCGGTGGTGTTCGACGCCACCACGGCGTCCCTGCGCGTCACGCAGAAGCTCGGCGACGGCTGGCGTGTCGTCGCGCACGGGCTCACGCAGCGGTTGCGCACCGACGACCGCATCGCCTTTCCGTTCGGGTGCACCGACCCGAACCCGGCGCCTGCCGGCACCTACTACCCGGACCGCTACTGCCCCGACGGCACGTTCGACCTGTACGACTTCCGCAGCGAGAACGAACGCCGGCGCAGCAGCACGCTCGACCTGACGCTGCACGGCCAGGCGACCAGCGGCCCGCTCGCTCACGAGTTCAGCGCCGGCGTGCAGCGCACCATCGTGCGCAACCGCTTCCAGGCCCAGGCCTTCAACTTCGCCGGCACCGGGAACGTCGAGGGCACGCTCGCGACGCCGCCCGCGCCCAACCTGACCGCATCGAACACGGACCGGGACGAGCGCTCGACCGAGCTTTCGCTGCGCGACGCGATCGCCTTCGGCCGCGGCTCCACTTTGTGGCTCGGCGCCCGGCACACGCGCATCCAGCGCAGCGCCAACCCCACCGACGGCTCTCCCGGCACGTCGTTCGGCCAGTCGTTCACCACGCCGTTCGCCGCGCTCAGCCAGCAGCTCGGGCGAGGCCCGCTCGTCTACGCGAGCTGGGGCAAGGGCGTCGAGAGCGACGTTGCCCCCGTCGTGCCGCTCGATGCCACGACCACGCCGCCGACCCTGCGCTACACGAACGCCGGCCAGGCCCTGCCGGCGGCCGAGAGCCGGCAGGTCGAGGTGGGCATCAAGGGCGGCGGCGAGCGCACCGAGTGGAGCGCGGCGGCATTCGACATTCGCCGCCCGCTCTTCGGCGACATCGCCAGCGCGGCGGGCCTCTGCGGGAACGTGCCCTGCACGCGCGGACTCGTCGGCGCGCAGCGCCACCGGGGCATCGAAGGCAGCTTGGCATGGCGCGGCGCCGCCTGGGGCCTGCGCGCCGGCGCGCAATGGCTGCACGCGCGGGTGCACGCCCCGGGCGACGCCGCCACCGACGGCAGGCGGCCGACCAACGTCCCCGCCCTCACGGCCCGCCTGCAAGTCGAGCACCGGCTCGCCGCCCTGCCCGGCCTGCGCATGCAAGCGGCCGCGATCCACGAGAGCGCGCGCGAGGTGCTGCCCGACAACAGCGCCCGCATCCCGGGCTGGACGCGCTTCGACATCGGCGCGCGCTACGAGGCCAAGGCCGGCGCCGACGGTGCGACCTGGACCCTGCGCGCCGGCATCGACAACCTCTTCGACCGCCGCGCCTGGCGCGAGAGCCCCTACCAGTTCAGCCACGCCTACCTCTTCCCCCTAGAGCCGCGCACCTTCCGCGTTTCGTTGCAGGTGGACCTCTGAGCAGGCGTCGGGGCGAAGGCCGCCCGCTATAATTTGCGGCTGTTCCTCGATAGCTCAGTTGGTAGAGCGCCGGACTGTTAATCCGTAGGTCCCTGGTTCGAGCCCAGGTCGGGGAGCCAGAAAATCAAGGGGTTACGTCGGGAGGCGTAGCCCCTTTGTTGTTGATATCGACACTGATATCGGCTTCACGCAAACTCGCCCTCGGGCGACCAGGAATCTGTATGTTGACGGTCCACCACCTTGGCAGATCGCAGTCGGAACGCGTCGTCTGGCTGTGCGAGGAACTCGGGCTCGAGTACGACTTGAAGCGGTACGAGCGTGATCCGATCACGTTTCTTGCTCCTCCCGCGTACAAGGCGCTTCATCCGATGGGCACGGCACCGGTGATCACCGACGACAAGCTGGTCCTGGCCGAGTCGGGAGCCATCGTCCAGTATCTTGTCGCCCGGTATGGCGAGGGGCGGCTGCAGGTTCCCCCGGAACATGCCGACTTCGCCAACTACCTCTTCTGGATGCACTTTGCCAACGGCAGCCTGCAGGCCGTCCTGCATAGGTGCTTGGTCGTGCGTCGTCTGAAGCTGGCACCCGACCATCCCACGCTGCTGGCGACACGGGAGCGCGTTGAAAGAGCGCTCAAGACGGTGGATGCAGGGTTAGCGGCCCACCGCTACCTCGCCGGCAGCGAGTTCACGGCCGCGGACGTCATGACTGTCTTCTGCCTGACCACTATGCGGTCTTTTGTTTCCGTCGATCTGACGCCCTACCCGAACGTGGTCGGGTACCTTGGTCGCATCGGCAAACGCGAGGGGTATCGACGAGCGATGCGGAAAAGCGATCCGGAAATGACCCCGCTGCTCACCTAAAGTCGTCCGTGAACCCTTCGCCCCTGGTTCAAGCCCAGGGTGGGGAGCCAAAACGTTCAACGCCTTTGCCGGCTTTCTGTCGTCGGGCGTACCAGGA